>JAFAVN010000317.1 GCA_019242435.1 Verrucomicrobiota bacterium
GTACTCCAGAGATCATCAATCTAGGTGTCCAAGCCAACCGATTTCCGCCGGAGCTGCGAACTCATGACCGCTTCGGTTATCGCATCGACGAAGTGGTGTATCATCCGGCCTATCATGAACTGATGCGGATAGGGGTAGAAACGCGGACGCATGCGTTACCCTGGATCGACAAGAGCGCCGGGGTACATGTCGCGCGAGCTGCTCTCGCGTTTCTCCGGCATCAGATCGACGAAGGTACGAGTTGCCCGTTAACGATGACATTCGCAGCGGTTCCATCGCTTCGTTTGCAGCAGGACCTGGCAAAAGAATGGGAGCCGCGAATCCTTTCGTCTACCTACGATCCTCGCTCAATGCCTGCCTCTCAAAAAGAGGGGGCGCTTTTCGGTATGGGCATGACCGAACGGCAGGGAGGCAGTGATGTGCGGGCAAATACAACCGTGGCTGAGCCGGCCGGTGCTGGTGGACCTGGCGGAGAGTACCTTATTACCGGGCATAAATGGTTTTGCTCCGCGCCGATGTGCGACGCTTTTCTAATCCTCGCTCAGGCACCTAAGGGGCTCTCTTGTTTTCTACTTCCCCGTTGGCGGCCGGATGGAACTAGAAATTCCTTCCATTTACTCCGCCTCAAAGACAAGCTTGGTAATCGCTCGAATGCCTCCAGCGAAGTGGAGTTCAAACGAGCGTGGTCGCGATTAGTTGGGGAAGAAGGCCGCGGGATCGCGACGATTATGGAGATGGTGCGGCATACCCGGTTGGATTGTGCCGTAGGCTCGGCTGCTTCTATGCGCAAGGCCGTAGCGGAAGCGATCCATCATGCCGCTCATCGATCTGCATTCGGACGCCTTTTGATTGATCAGCCATTGATGCGCAATGTGCTGGCCGATTTATGCCTGGAATCTGAAGCTGCCACGGCGCTGGCAATGCGCCTGGCGCGAGCCTTTGACCGGTCTGCCGAAGACGTGGGTGAACAAAAGTTTGCGCGTATCGCTACCGCAATCGCCAAGTATTTTATCACGAAACGAGGTCCGGCAGTCGTAGCCGAGGCTTTGGAGTGTCTCGGCGGGAACGGATATGTCGAAGAATCGCCGCTTCCTCGCCTGTATCGGGATGCTCCGCTAAATTCTTTGTGGGAAGGCGCCGGCAACGTGCAATGCCTGGACGTACTGCGCGCAATGCAAAAGGACCCAGATACGGTCGAAGCGCTGAGACTAGAGATGACAGCAGCAACCGGAGTCAATTCGATTTTTGATCGGTTCTCCGATTCTCTAAGCTGGGGTAAACAGTCTGAAACCGGGGCGGAGTTTGGCGCCCGCCTGCTGGTAGAAAAAATAGCGTTGGCTTTGGAAGCGGCAGCACTAATCAAGACTGGAAATCAGCCGATCGCTGATCTCTTCTGTAGCGCGCGTCTTGGCGAAGGGTCTGGCCTGGCATTCGGGACTTTACGATCCGCTGATGGCGTTGCGGTTCTGCTCGAACGCGCAACGCCCAGGATAAATGGTCCTTGATGGTTTCCGAGCGCGAATGCCGGCAGCGCGGCCCATTTTAATGGCAACGAAAGCCAGGCTATTTATGGGGCAGGGCGCTAGTTCGGTACCAATCGCTACGGGTCAGCGGGAGGCCGCTGCGGCCTTCATCCGGTTTAACTAGCAGAGTTTGGTAAAGGTTGATGGCGCCGCTGGCAAATCCATAAATTGAGCCCCGCAAGAACAGTTTCCAAACCCGATAGGTTGGCTCGCCGACTGCGGCTACCGCCCGATCACGGTGTTGTTCCAGGCGGCGTGCCCAATGACCTAAAGTTAGTGCGTAATGTTCGCGCAAGCTTTCTACATCCCGAACTTCGAATCCAGCCGTTTCCGCGCAGCGCAAAGTAGTGTTGATCGGCACCAGGTCACCGTCAGGGAAGACGTAACGATTCAAGAAGTTCGCTTCGTTCGGCTTCGGCTCGTTGGCCCGCCAGGCGATACCGTGGTTAAGAAATACTCCGCCAGGACGAAGGAGTTGATAGGCGTGCTGAAAGTACAGCGGCAGCTGATTTTCACCTACATGTTCAAACATCCCGACGCTAACTAACTTATCGAAGCGGCCGATTTCATTCAGCCGACGGTAATCGAGCACTTCAACCCGGCAGTGGCTTTGTAACCGCGCCTGCCCAATTCGTTGGTTAGCACGGCTGGCCTGGTTTTCACTAAGAGTAATACCTAGAACTTCAACGCCATAGTGTTGGGCGGCGTAAATGGCCAAACCACCCCAGCCGCAACCGATATCGAGGAGGCGCTCACCGGAGCGTAAGCGCAATTTACGGCACAGGTAGTCCAGTTTCCGGGTCTGAGCTTTGTCCAGGTCTTCCTCTGCGCTTTCAAAATAAGCGCAGGAATAGACCATCTGTTGATCAAGCCATAGTGCGTAGAAGTCATTCGAGACGTCGTAGTGATAGGTCACCGCTTGGCGATCGCGCTCGATCGAATGCAGGTTGCCGGACAGCCTGGCCGCCTTTTGACCATTTGTTCCGGCGCGGTCGTTGGTCAAAAGGCGGATTCCGTTCCATCCAATTCGCAGGACGGTAGATACGGGCCAGCGGCGGTCCGTCAAATACTTGGCCAACGGCATTGCGGCTTCAATGTTTCCGTCGAGGTCAAGTTCACCCCGGATATAGGATTCGCTGATAGCTAGATCGCTACCTCGACTTTGCAGCAAGCACCGGACGGCACGAGGATGATTGAAGATCAACGTAAAGGCGGGTGGAGCGGCCTCAGGCGGCCATTCCCGGCCGTCCCAAAGCCGGACGGCAAAATTGCGGGGATGATAATCTCCCATCAGCAATTGGAGAACGGTCAGCGCATTGGTTGAGGCCTCTTTCGCGCTCTTCATTCGATGTTTAAAGTTCAAGGTTCAAAGTTAATTCAAACTTTGTTCAAAGTTAAGGGCCGGCTTCGCCGGCAGTCCCTCTCCCATGGCGACCGGCTTGTTTGCCTGATTGGCGCCGGATGGGAGGGTTGACCAGCCTGATCTTTATCTGGCCGCCAGGAGTTTTGCGAGTATTATTGAGGGCGGCCATCCTCGGTAGGGAATGACAAATGGCAAATTACTACCAGTCGCTAGACGCTGCCGCGATCGATGGGGTGCGGGCCAGGTCCCTGTATAATCCAGACCTTGCTCCGGTTACTTGGGATCGGAGACGGTGGGGGTTGGCGAGTTTTGCGGCTTTGTGGATCTCCATGTCTGCCTGTATTCCCACGTACATGCTGGCGTCTTCGCTTATCGGAGGCGGGATGAACTGGTGGGAAGCAATTCTAACCGTCTTTGTCGGTAACCTGATTGTTTTGATCCCGATGGTCCTGAATGCTCATGCCGGGACACGTTATGGAATCCCGTTCCCGGTGTTGTGCCGGGCGTCGTTTGGGACTAGAGGCGCTAACATCCCGGCTTTGTTGCGAGCGCTGGTCGCCTGTGGATGGTTTGGGATTCAAACCTGGATTGGCGGGAGCGCTATCTACAAGATTCTAGCCATATTTTTCCCGGCGTTGGCGGCCCCCGGAATGGGTACGCTCTTTGGGATCAGCCTCCCTCAGTTCGCTTGTTTTTTACTCTTTTGGGCTATTAACATGTGGGTGGTCTACCTGGGAATCGATTCGATCCGATTCTTACTGAATATTAAGGCACCGTTATTAATTGCTCTCGGTTTATTGCTTCTGGCTTGGGCCTACCGCACAGCCGGCGGATTCGGTCCAATTCTTTCGCAGCCTTCCGCTTTTGATCCAGGTCAGCCTAAGGCCGGGCAGTTCTTTTCCTTTTTCTTTCCAGCGTTGACTGGGATGATCGGATTTTGGGCAACGTTGTCCTTGAACATCCCCGATTTTTCCAGGTATGCCCGTTCCCAACGAGATCAAATAATTGGGCAGATGCTCGGCTTACCGCCAAGTATGGCACTGTACGCTTTCATCGGTGTCGCGGTGACTTCGGCAACGGCCATTATTTACGGAGAGACAATTTGGGATCCGACTGACGTATTGGCCCGGTTCACCGATCCGGTGTTACTGGTCGTGGCGATGCTGGCGCTTTGTATCGCGACGCTGGCTACGAATATTGCTGCCAATGTGGTAAGCCCAGCCAACGACTTTTCGCATTTAGCTCCGGGAAAGATCTCGTTTCGAACCGGTGGTCTGATTACCGGCATTTTTGGTGTTCTGATTATGCCCTGGAAGTTAGTTGCAGATCCCAGCGGATATATTTTCACCTGGTTAATCGGTTATAGCGCCTTGCTCGGACCGATCGGCGGAATCATGATTGCGGATTATTTCATCGTCCGCCGCCGGCAGTTGAATGTGGAGGCCCTGTATGACGAGGCGGGGGAATACCGCTATACAAACGGAGTCAGTCTGGTAGCCGTGGCGGCATTTTTGTTGGCCGTCTTGCCGAGCCTGCCGGGATTTCTGGTGACTATAAAGGCGATTCCGGCCGGGTCTATACCGGGATTCTTAGCCGAGATGTACAACTATGCCTGGTTTGTTGGGTTCGCGCTGGCGTTCGTGATCTATATCGGGCTGCGCAGGATCGCGCCGAGGAGTTAACGAGCGAAAGCGGTATTATTGAGCCGCTGTTGAAAACGGGTATCTAGAATGGTGCGAATGCCTGAGGTTGGTAGGGCGAGGCTCCCAAAAGTCCGAAGAGGGTAAACGACGGTGTTAGTCTTCTTTATCGGCTGGCAAGCGATGGTCGAAGGCTGCCGAGCCGTTTACCCGTGATATACCATTTCCTTGATAGAGACCAATCGTTGAGCAACATGCTAGGGTTGGATTTTGTCGAGGCAAGGGCACGCGACGAAGACGGCTCGGCGGCTTTTCGGCGCAACAGGCGTGGGATATCGAGCCGGGGTAGCCCCTGAGCAGGTTTCTCGGTTAGATGGAGCCTCGCCCTATAGACTGTGGGGCTTGGCTCCATCCGGGACCGAGAGACGCGCTGGATTTACTCAGATTTCCCGACCAATTGTTCCTCACTCTCTTCCGGGGGAAGAATTTTATTGCTCCGGTGCCGCGTGCTGGCCCGGCGATTTCCGCCGAAGATTTTCATCACGAT
>JAFAVN010000200.1 GCA_019242435.1 Verrucomicrobiota bacterium
TCGTACGCCGGCTAATAAACAAACTGACTACCCAAACCGCCATGATAAGCTCCGCTAACCAGATCGAAAAAGCAGAGTAGGCAGGAAACTCCAACCATTCTCTACCGGTGCTGCCTCCCCCTAAAACCGCCCAGACACCCGCGATAAGCCCCACGTTCCAAATCAGCGCGGCTAGCAATGGAATAAACCCGCCCGTGAAAGGATTATTCGCCAACCGATTTAAGATCCAGATGGCAACCCCTACGCCAGTCATTGACGCCCATCCATAGACTAACAAATCCATTGCCACGGGATAAACCCGCCCGTAGGTCAACCAAGGGATATCTGGAAATACCCAGGAGACAAACGGATCGACCGCTTGAAAAACCGACAGCAACCAAAGCGCTGCCCCGATCAGCAGCCAAAACAGCCCGGATATAAAGAACAATAGAATCGGCCCTCGCAGAACGGAACCCGTGTCCAAATCCCGGCGAGTAAGCTTTGATCCGGTCGTTTGGTTAGGAGCAGACATAAGGTGAGAGGTGAGAAGCGAGAGGCGAGAAGTGAGAGGTCGAACGCGCGGGAACGAGCGAGAAGGATGCTCCAAGTTTGTGAGCCAGCGACAACGATTCACACCGCGCCCTAGGGGACGGGTGTTCGACTGCCAGGGTTGCAGGCACTGCGTGCCTGGCTACCATCGACTCGGCCCGCCGGGACAGGAAAGTTTGGTCACCTGATCCTATGATGAATTCCGGGCCTAACACCTGCGCCTTATCATCGTTCACAGCGTTCCCGTTCGTCCTCGCGCGTTCCCGCTCGTTCCCGGTCACGCCGGGCGACGGGGAAGGACTTGGGGTTGGAGAAGACTCTAATCGCGGTGAAGGAGAAGCCTCTGGCGCGGGCGAACTGGCCGGCGATGCCGCAGGACTCGGGCTGGCCGCTGGCGCGGGCGAACTGACTGGCGGTGCGGCAGGACTCGGACTGGCTGCCGGCGTGGGCGAACTGGCCGTTGGCGCCGCAGGACTCGAACTGGTTGATGGTTGTTTCGCTGCCGGAGATGCCGCCGGTGAAGGCGATGGGCTCGCCGCCGGCGGATTAATTGGACCTGCCGGATGCGGACGGTTTCCTGCTAGATCGTTTACCACTAACTGCATCGCCCGGTTAATTGGAATGCCGACAATCTGTTTTGATTTATCAATCCAATGATAGGTAGTCAGTATCTTCTGGTTGTCGGAGTTAACTGCCGTCAGAGTTTTCAGCCGCTCCTCCCGTTTTTGCTCATCTATCGTTGGGATCGTCTGCCTCTGCAGATATACCAGCCAGGCAAATCCTGAGAAAGCTCCTAACAACACCAACGTCGCGATGATTGTCAGTGCGGAAATTTTCTTGGGTTCGACAGTTCCAGACATGACATCAATTGCTTAGCTTGAGTGACTCTAACAATCGCGGGTCTCGGGCGGGAAACAGGCAAACGTTACCCAAAGTTTTTAAGAAAATGAAAGCGAGCGGACAACCGATCGCGAAGATGGATAACACATCGAGAACACTGATTTGGAACCCCTCACGATGCAGGACTGGCATCACCGTGATAAAGGTGTCAAGCAGATGCATGCAAAGCACCCAAACAGAGATAAACGCGAGGTAACTCCGGTTACGCTTTGTGTACCAGAATAACAGATAGAGAAAAGGAACAAAAAAGCGCCCAACGACCATTGCGGTGCTGAGAATGTTCCAGGATTCAACGTTACGAAGCAGGAACCATTCGGTCTCTTCCGGAATATTTCCGTACCAGATCAACATGTATTGACCGAAGCCGATGTACCCCCAGAAGATCGAAAAACAGAATAGGAGCTTACCCATACAATGGTAATGCTCTTCGTTGATAAAACCTAAGTAACCAGACTTCTGGAGGCCGAACACCACCAGGATAATGAGGGCCATGCTGGCCCCGGCCGATCCGGCAAAAATATAGACGCCCCACATCGTGGACGCCCATTTGTAATCCAGCGATGCCATCCAATCGAATCCCATCCACGTTGTGCAAGCCGCCCACAAGATGATGCCGGGGAACGAAACGCCGCGCATCTGGATCGAACGAGCTGGGTCTCCGTCCCGGTCTTGTCTAACCGAGACGTTGCGGAAATAAAGCGCGCCGGCGCTGAAAAGAGCAAAGTAAAGCACTGCCCGAACCCAGAAGAACGGGAACGGCACCGTACCAAAATGCATCCTAAAATAAGGCAACTTCAGCTTCAGCGCTGGGTCAATGTGGGGCTGATTAATTGCCGTGACCCATTTCCAGAGGTCGCTCCGGAAAAGGAACAGCGGGATGAAGAACAGCACCATCCAAGGCAACAATGCGGCCAGATTTTCCATCTGTCGCCGAACGACAATCCCCCAGCCTGAATCGGTGGAGTGATGGAGCAGAATCCAGAACAGGCAACCGATCAGGATCGTGAAAAAATAATTGAAAGCGAAGAGCCAGGAGAAAACAAATTGCCGACGCAAGTCACTTCCGGCAGGAGCAATGACCCCGATCAATAACACCGCGACCAACGAGACGATTCCGACCGTCATGAGCGCTAACAGAAACCGACTTATTCCCTTCGATTGGAAGTTCTCCGGCGCGGGAACGTGGGCAAAGTTACTCACTTTTGAGCCTCCAAAGCTGGACGTTGATTTTCGGGCACATCCTTGATAGTTGCATACTGACTTCGTTGCAAAGCCCGGATATAGGCGACTATCGCCCACCGATCTTTAACGGTTACTTTGTCGCCGTATGCCATCATTGTGTTGTGACCGTGGGTGATGGTGTCGAAAATCTCGCCATCGGCCATTTGGCGGTATTTATCCTGATGATAATTTGCGATGCTCAGTAGGCCGTATTTCGAGGTAATGCCGTTACCCGAACCGGTTGCACCGTGACAAACCGCACAATTGATTTGGAACACTTCTTGTCCGCGTGACAATAGATCGGCGCTGACCGGCACTGGAAGACCTGTTCCCCAATTCGTCCCCATTTTTCCGGTGTTATAATAATCGGTTCCCGCCGTGAACTCCCCCAACGGCGACCTGATATCATCAGGCACTTCAGAGTTCTGGAATGGATGCCCCGGAATATCATAACCCAGGGGGACTGTTCCGGGGACAGGCTGTCTGGACCCACTGCCATCCGCAAAAAAATCACTTGGCTTCTGGTATTTGATCTTCGACTGCCGTTTCATGTCACTAAAGAACTCGATTGGCGGCGCCGTGCGCTTTTCACCGCGTGTGCCGAGCAAGGCAAACGCGACGACGCTAAGCAGCCCGAATCCAATCAAAAAGTTCTTAATCATTTTCGTATATCAGGGTTACATCCTTCCCTCCTATCCCGGTCAGGAACTCCTGGGTTCCGGTCTCGGAGAACCGGGGATCTACCGCTTCGATCACAAGGAAGAACGCATCCCGCGTTACCCGTCGGAACGGTGCATAAGTAAACAGCGGATGATGGTAACGAGGTTGGCGGTTAAGGATGAAAACCCCGAAGAAAGCGGTGAAAGCGGAAAACAGAATTGTCAGCTCGAACATGATCGGGAAAAAAGCAGGGACAGTATAAAAGTCGACCGGCTTCCCATGCACAATCAGAGGATAAAGAAATGAGGAAGGAATGTATTCGAGCAACACCGCTGTGGTAAATCCAGTAAACCCACCCCAAAAAATGATGTACCCCAAATATGACTTTCCCAGACCCATCGCGTTGTTCATCCCGTGAATAGGAAAAGGCGAATGGACATCCCAAAAACGGTAGCCTTTATCCCGGACGTGCTCTGCTGCGTGATATAACTCAGCCGCAGATCCGAACTCTGCAATCACAGCAAAAGGTTGATGTTTAGCGGCGGCCGCAGTCATGCATGTGCTCCAGTAATGCCCTCTGACCCAGTAGCCGAGATCGGCTGAGGCGGATGGTAATGCGGATCCGCTTCCGGCAGAACCGTTCGAACCTCAGACATCGCAATCATCGGCAGGAATCGTATAAACAGGAGGAAGAGAGTTACGAAAATTCCGATCGTACCGACAAAGGTCCAGATATCGACCCAGGTCGGATAATACATCCCCCAACTCGAGGGTAGGAAATCGCGATGCAGCGCGATAACGAAGATGCTGAACCGCTCGAACCACATGCCCGCATTGACGCACATAGCGACGAAATAGACCGTGATTAGATTCCGGCGGAAGGCTCGCACCCAGAAAAGCTGCGGTACAACCACGTTGCAAGTGAACATACACCAACCACCCCACCACATCGGGCCAAAGTACCGGTTAAGAAAAGCGAAACGCTCGTAGGGATTCGCGCCGTAATAGGCGACGAAGAACTCCATAACATAGGCGTAACCAACCATTGAGCCGGTCAGCAGAATGATCTTGCACATCACATCTATGTGATTCCAGGTGATCACATCGTGCAGCTTGTAGATCGATCGAGCCGGGATGAGCAACGTCAATACCATGGCGAAGCCGCCAAAAATCGCTCCGGCCACAAAGTAAGGTGGGAAAATGGTAGTGTGCCACGCCGGCAAAATCGATGTAGCGAAGTCGAAGGAGACCGTCGAGTGGACCGACAACACCAGGGGGGTGGAAATACCAGCCAGTACTAAGTAAGCCATCTCCCAATGACGCCACTGACGGTTCCCGCCTCTCCAACCGAGCGCCAGGATAGTGTATGCCACCTTTCCTACTTTACTCTTAGCGCGATCGCGCATCGTACCGAGGTCCGGAACTAACCCCAAGAACCAGAACAAAACCGAGACGGTGAAATAGGTAGAAACAGCAAAGACGTCCCACATGAGCGGGCTGCGGAAATTCGGCCAGATCCAGTTGGGCACTGGTACGGGAGCGAGAAACCACGCCATCCAGACTCTACCCACATGGATACCCGGGAAAATCGCGGCACACATCACCGCAAAAAGAGTCATCGCTTCCGAGGAGCGGTTAATCGCGGTCCGCCATTTTTGCCGGCACAGATGGAGGATCGCTGAAATCAGCGTGCCCGCGTGACCGATTCCAATCCAAAAGACGAAATTAGTGATACCGAACGCCCAGCCAACCGGGATGTTATTGCCCCAGACACCGACACCGGTAAACAGCAGATAAAAGATACAGAAGACGCCAAACGCACCTATAGACCCGGTGATCGCAATCGTGATGTACCACCAGAGCGGAGTTTTGGCTTCCGGGATACCCGCAATCACATCCGTGATCCAGGCCATTGAACGGTTGTTTTCCACCAAGGGCGGCCGGGGCATACGTTCCTCGAAAGGAACCATGTTCGGGGCGGAGACTTGAGTTTCGGCCATTATCCGTTTCCTCCGGTTCGGTCGTTTGCTCGTTCGACGCTCGGCATTGGGACGCGTTCGTTTACCCTCGCTCCCGCTCGTTCATGCTCGTATTCCAGGAACTTCTGGTATTGATACCCGCCGTGCTCAGTGTTGATCTTGCCAATCTTCGCTGACCCCGGCATTCTTGGGTTCGGGTTTCGCAACCGAGCCAGGTAACTGGTGCGGGTCTGGACATTGAGATACTCAAGCAGATGATAATTCTGGGGCGCGGTCCTCAGGCGTGACACCTGGCTGGCAGGATCGTTGATATCGCCGAAAACAATTGCTTCGACCGGGCAAACCTCCTGGCAAGCCGATCTGACGGTATCTGTTGGCAGTGTGAGGTCACCGGTGACACCCGCTTTAATTTTCTGGGAGATCTTGGCCGTTTCAATCCGCTGGACGCAATACGTGCATTTTTCCATCACTCCACGCGACCGGACTGTCACGTTGGGGTTCTTTTGCAGTTTCGAGATCTCGTCCATTCCCCAAGGCGTCAGTGGACCAAGGATTAATGTCTGTTTTCCTTCAAATCCGGGCAGACCGTGTTCGATTTTGTCCGTAATCGAGCGATCATTGTAATTAAAGAAATTGAACCGCCTGACTTTGAACGGGCAGTTATTCGAACAATAACGCGTGCCGATACAACGGTTATAGACCATTACATTCAACCCTTCCTCGCTGTGAACCGTGGCGTTAACGGGACAAACCGTTTCACAGGGCGCGTTCTCGCAATGCTGGCAGGCCATCGGCTGAACGACCATCTCCGGATCTTCGTCGAGGCGCGGATTGCTCACATCACCGTCTGCGCTCGAGAAGTAACGATCGATCCGCATCCAATGCATTTCGCGTCCTCGCTCCACCTGATCCTTACCTACGATGGGAATATTGTTTTCAGCCTGACAGGCTACGAGGCAGGCAGAACAACCTATGCAGGTGTTGAGATCAATCACCATCCCCCACTGGTTTGGTGCGTTGAGCGGCGGATGGGAGTACAAGGAAATATTCGGTTCCAGCTCCGCATCCGTCCACATCTTCTTGGGAAACGCAGGGTTCCGCTGGAAATCCTCGAGTGTGCCTTCGCGGATAATCGCCCGGCCCTCCATACTATGATGCAGTTGGGTACGATTCAGTTTATAGCCGTCGGCCTGCAGCAATCTCACCTTCACCCCGGTCGCTACGTACGAAGCTGTCGTAGTGCGCAGTCGGTAAGCGTTGAACCCGGTCCCTTGCCCTACTGCCCCGATGCGCTCACGACCATAGCCGAGCGAAAGCGAGAGCGAATAATCCGCGTGACCCGGGGAGAGCAAAACTGCGGCTGTCAGTTTTCGATCGCCGATAGTGACCTCGATTAGATCCGCTTCGCCCAAACCGAGAGCCTTGGCCGTTGTGGTGCTCATCTGCACACCATTATCCCAGGTCAGTTTGGTAATTGGATCGGGCATTTCCTGCAGCCAACCGTTGTTGGTATAACGCCCATCCTCAACTTTGTAGTCGCCCGGAAAAACCATCTCCATGGCATTCGCACTCACTGGTCCCGGCAGTTCGCCGACGGCTTGGACTAACGTTGTGACCTTGTCCCGACCCAACCTCGCTTGACTCGCTGCGTATGCACTATCTGGTGTATAGCCACGTCTTAATAGCGCAGTCCACGCCTCCTCGAAATCACCGGTCCCGGCAAACTGTTTGAAGGTTTCGCGAACGGCATCGAGACCGGCTGGAGCACCCGCCAGCTTCACGAGAACATCCAGTTGGGACCAACCGCCGAATAGCGGCAATATCATCGGTTGAATCGGAAGATAAGTTCCGTTGGGCGCGCGTTGATCCCCCCAAGCCTCAAGAAAATGAGCTTCCGGGATCTGCCAAAGCGTGCCGGGTGCGGTTTCATCTTCGTAGTAACCGAGCCGGATCACCTCTGGAACTTTCTTCTGGACCTGTTCCATCCACTGGAGATCGTCGGGCGCCGTGAATCCTTGATTACTAGCTAAAATAAAGAGACGCTTGATGGAACCTCCCTTTACGTCATTGGCTAGATCCTGGATAGAGCCGCCGTGAATCCGAGGAGCTGTAAGGACGCGGATAGTTGAACCAAACGCGCCCAGAGCATCGTTAATCGCGTGGATTAACGCCTGGATTGAGGTTGGATAGCGATTACCCACCACGACGATGGCCTTGCCTTTGTGAGCCACCAGGTCTTTAGCGCATTCAGTAAGCCAAGCATCATTCGTGACCGGAGCAGGTTTGAGTGGCCCCACGATTCCAGCCAGCGTGTGGTCCCCGGTGAACTCGGCGATTTTCTGAGCTAGAACTGCGGCAAATGACGGAATCGCCGATGCCGGATATCGGAGCCTGTGATCGGCCATTCCGCCGGTGATCGTGTACCGATTCTCAACCGAGTAGAGTCGGTTCACTTTGTCGACGGCACCGCGAACCCGGCGACGGTCACTGAACGCTTTGAGTTCCTCTAAGGTCCCCTCGAGCCCGAGAAAATCGGCATCCAGGGATAAAATAATGTCTGCTTCCGTGAAATCGGGGCGAAGCCGAACGTCCGCGCCAAACAATGCATCTACCGTGCTGTTTATATTTTCGCTGCCCAGCGGGTCATCGTAATACACCTGCGCTTTCGGAAACTGCTGTTTAATCAGGTTGAGGACTCGATCCCGGGTCGGCGACCATTGCGGATCCAACAACAACGCCAATCCTTCACCGCCGGTTGATTGAGATTCAGTGCGGACCTTCTTCAGGTACGCATCACACTTTTGATCGGTCGTCTCATTGCCGTTCTCCCTGAAAGCACGGGCGCGATCCGGATCGTACAGATTAAGAATTGCTGCCTGAGCAAATACGTCCGTACCGCCATTGTAACCGGGCACCAAGGGATTGCCCTCTAGCTTGGTCGGCCTCCCCTCGAAGGTGGTGGCAATGAGCGGCATTCCGCCGAAGCGGCGGGGCATTGAGGTGGTATAAAGGACGGCTTTACCCGGGATCAGCCATTCGACGCTCTTGGTGTAAGGAACGATGTAGGTTTCAGGTCTGTGGCACCCGGTTAATCCGACACCGGCGAGAGCCAGGGACCCTCCCATCAAACGCAGGAAGTTCCGTCGGGACACGGGATCCGTCTGAAGCTCAGCCGCACCTTCAGGAAACTCTCGCTCGAGCCACTCTCGGAACTGAGGGGTATCAGCCAACTCCTCCAGTCCGCGCCAATAACGACGGCCCGTCGCTTCTTCCGGGGGGTGATGAAAAATTCTCTTCATTTAGCGGTGGCAACCCGCGCAGTTCTGCGGTGGATTGATATTCCAGTTCTTTTGCAACTGAGTGCCGATCTGTTGTTGAGTCTCGCCGCTGTCCGGTTTCCAATCCAAATTAAACACCTGATTTACCGGCCGCAGCGCAGTCTCCGGATGTCGATGGCAGTTCAAGCACCAACCCATCGACAAAGGTTCATGCTGGTAAACCACCCCCATGTGATTCACATCGCCGTGGCAGCTAATACAACTGATCCCGCGATTCACGTGGACGGCATGATTGAAATAGGCAAAATCAGGTATTTGATGGATCCGTACCCAATGCATAGGCTGACCGGTTTCCCAACTTTGCTTCACTGCCCATAGCTTTGGATTATCCTTTTGGATCTGTTGATGGCAGTTCATGCAAGTCTGCGTGGTTGGCACATTGGACGTAGACGAGACCTGAACATAGGAATGGCAATACCGGCAATCCATGCCCAGCTGCGACACGTGGATATCGTGAGGAAAGGGTACTGGTTGAATAGGCTGATAACCCTGCCGCATGTACTCTGGAGTTAAATACCACCAGTAAGCAGCTGAGGCAGCGCCTCCGATGACCAGGAGGCAAAAGATTATTTTCAGCGGTAAGTAATTAGTCCAGCGCGGAAAAAAGTTAGCCATTCGACGGCGAGGGGGCGCCTCCTGATCCGCACTGATCGCTTACCCAGCGGGACCCGATCTGCAACCTTGTTTTGGGGGTTAAATCGTTGATTCTCAAACCAGGCACTGTCGAGAACTGACGGCGCTTGAGAATATGGCGTCCGGTATAATCCGCAACAAATTTCTGACACCTTCCCAATCGGTCATTCTTGTCCAGGCGAATTATCCTCTAAACGAGGACCAAAGCCTCCGTCAATTGGGAAAATCGAAAATTACAAGTAAACGGATTTGCACGCGAACTTTCACGAAGTTTTTAGATTTAAACGATCGTCGGAGTGTGCAAGAAAAGTAGCTGGAACCGGCGGCGGTCCAATAATACAACTTATATATTTATGTTATTTTTTCTAAGAGAGCGTTAGCGATTGCTATCGACCCAAATCCTCCGGCGCTCGGGTGAAGGGCCATATTCCAGACGCTCTGCCATAACGGGCCAGGTTTATGAGTGATGCTTTTTGGCACGAGGGCCTGAAAGGACTCAGCCTCGGGCTGAGCCCTCCAGTCCCTTCGGGACAAATTCCGAAGAACCTATAGGGGCACGAATTCGATCTGCGGGATGAGACTCGACCGTAACGGCTCGCCCGGCGCCGTTACGCCGGCACGCATCTTCTCAGCTTTCCTCCAACGCCGACTCAGCCTCGGCGTTCCGCTCTTTCATCGCGGCTTTACGACTCAGCTT
>JAFAVN010000239.1 GCA_019242435.1 Verrucomicrobiota bacterium
AAATTTCCTAGCTGCGTTTAGCTTGCGTTTGGTTAATACCAGGTACTAAAGCGCGAGTTTTTGGATATCTTCGCGTTTTTGTCCTGATTGCCGGAACTAATGTTCGGGTGTGCCTTACCCACGAAGATTACGGCGAAAAAATCTCGAGATAGAATGTGGGAAGGCAATGGTTTGTTCGTCGTAAACGGAAAGCGAACCGTGCGCCTCGTTCGGGCGACATAAAACTTATCACAGGAGAACAGGCAGATGATCATGAGATCAAGTACCAGCAGGAAACATGATTTAATCGGGCTGGCTTTCTTGGGCATGACTATTCCGCTTGTCCTGGCGGCACAGCCGGTTGAGAAAAAGACATTGGCGGGGGTGTGGGAGGTGCAGATATCCGCGGGAGGCGGACCACCGGCGCCCCTACTAAGCATTGCGAGCTTCGGTGGGGACGGCAGCTTTACTACGACCGGCGACACCAGGTTTTCCCTCGCGCCGCCAAACCAAGGCCTTGCGGACGAGCGTGGCCCCGGGTATGGCCGGTGGGCCCAAACGGGCGATAAAGAATTCAAACTGACATTTTACGCGGTACTATTGAAGGACGGCCTAGTGAATGGATACTTGCAAGTTCATAGCACCTTGATCTTGTCTGAGTCAGGGACAGAGTTTACGACCCGTGACTGCAAGGTGGAATTTATGGATGCGAACCGGAAGGTACTGGACAGCGACAACGATCAAGTTAAAGGAACAAAGTTGGAAACGCCCTGAACCGGTTTGCCAGCGTAACCGATCAGATGGTTTTGGTTGCCCGGGATAGTATTAACATCATGAGCGAAGAAGTGCCTCGCAGTCCCTACGACGTGGTCGGCGGCATCGTCTACTTTGCTCGGATGCTCGATAAGATTCGCTTGCATGCGCGCGGCGATCTTCCGGAAGCTTATCACAAGAATTTGGGGCGTGAGTTTGACGGCCATTGCCTCGCGTTCCTCCATGTCAAATACGCCGATCTGCGCCAGCGGGTACTCTCCGGGGGATCGGACGAGGAGATCCTGGAATGGTGTCTGGCTAATGGCCGCCGACCGGCCGAGAGCGAAATCGAGATTTTCAACGGTTTCATGTTAAAGGCCGGCTGGCGCGACGTGTCCAGTGAGCGCCTCGCCGTACTGCTTCAGGAGTCGGGCTTGGGACAGCGGGACCGGCGATGTTGGACGCGTTTCGATTTCATCGAATTTGATGAAGGCCGCACGCCGCCCGATTTCAGCCAATGGGAACTGCCCCGACAAGGCTGACATTTGAGGACATCGATACCTGGCAGGCTGTTGAAAAAAATGGGGCGGAATCCCGACGTTCTGGAGGGAAGCCGCTTTTGAGGTTTCCAACTTGCCCTGATCGGTCTTGAAACCGGCGGCAATACGGGCTGAAAATTTGCCGACCGGACGGCTCCCTCTGCTAATCCCTGCTGACATAAGGCTGTCAGAGGGCGGGATTAATCTCCATTCGGCGC
The DNA here is from genome assembly GCA_019242435.1 of Verrucomicrobiota bacterium. Classification (GTDB taxonomy): domain Bacteria; phylum Verrucomicrobiota; class Verrucomicrobiia; order Chthoniobacterales; family JAFAMB01; genus JAFAVN01. The sequence continues at coordinate 1,490 of JAFAVN010000239.1, forward strand.
AGAACCAGCAGACGATTCAGTCGCGCTGATCTGTGCTCCGAAACCTGGAACAAAATTGGAGCCTAGCATGACTACTACGTTTAGACCTCTGCCGTTAACCGATAGCGAGATCTACTGGAAGGAACCGCGCGTCGGTTCCAGTCTTACGATTGCGGATTTCTTACCCGGGCGCGACCGCCAACAAGGCCATGCCAGTACACCGGCAGATGAAGCAGAAATCGAGGCGGCAATTCGGCGGGCCGCAGAGGAACGTAGATGTTCTGTGAGATTAATTGATCCACTGGAACATTTGGCCTATTCGCTGCTTTCAGCCGCTGCTCTGACCGCTTTATTGTTAGGCGTATTGTGTAGCTTCGATTTTGCCCATCACCTGCCTTCGCCGCCGCCAGAGCGAGCGGTGTTAACGTCGTCAAATGCTCCGACGGCTGACGGACTATGAACCGGTTAGAGCAAGTCGGGTTATGTGGCAGTTTCATTGCCGCAGAAAACGAGTTAACTATGGCGGGTGAATCGCATCGATCGGCTCGTTGCTATTTTGATTTATCTGCAGGGTCGGAGGGTAACCCGAGCGGAGAATATTGCCGAAGAATTTGGTACAAGCATCCGCACGGTTTACCGGGACATTGCTGCGCTGGCCGAAGCGGGTGTGCCCATACTCGGCGAAGCGGGGGTCGGCTACAGCATTGTAAGAGGCTACCATCTACCACCTGTGCATTTTACTACTGAAGAGGCGACCGCTTTAATTACGGCGAATTTATTAATGGACCGCTTTGCTGACCCTTCGCTGATGTCGCCGATGGGGTCGGCGTTAGCGAAGATTCGAGCGGTTCTCCCGCCCGACCACCAGGACCATATTGCGAGGCTCGAGAGTCGGATGACGCTCCCTAGCTACGGACAACCAAGCAGGTCAGCAAGCTTGTTCGTCATTCAGAAGGCGTTGTCTGAACGGAGGGTGTTGCGCATCGCTTATCGGGGAGCAGGCGCGGCTGAATCGTTCCCGCGACAGATTGAACCAATGGGACTGACTTATTATGGGGATCGATGGCATTTGATCGCTTGGTGCCGGGCACGGAATGACTACCGGGATTTTCGGACAGATCGCATTCAGGAAATGTCGACGTTAGCAGAACGATTCGAGCCCCGGTCTGGTTTCTCTTTGGACGAGTTCTTGCGGCAATGGGAACGGCCGCGAACGATGGCCAGGGGGGTGATCCGAGTGGATGCGATGAGGGCAGAACGAATCCGAAAAGAAGCGCCGTTCAAGATTCTTAAAGAAGAGCGTCAAGGCGATGAGGTTACATTTACCGTCGAAAGCGGAAATTGGGATTGGTACGCCGGTTGGTTTCTTTCGTTTGGCGATCAGATTTCTATCCTCGAGCCTCCGGAACTGCGGACGCGGCTATTCGAGGTAGCGCAGGCGACGGCGAGGCATCATGGCGCTGATCAGTAATCAGTGATCAGCAAGGCCCGGCCCCGGCGCGGGATCGCGGTTTGCCGGCAGTGGTCGTTCGCCCTGCTGTCACTGATTAGTGATCACTGATCACTGGTCACAAGCGGGACGATCAAAAGATCAAGGTTGATCTTGGTTTTACTGATCACTGATTACTGCTTACAGATTACTAAGTATGGAGACGGCAGGTGAGCAGAATGACGCAAAATCTTTTCCGTTCCGGCTGGCAGCAGTGGACTTAGACGGAACTTTGCTGGGACCGGACAAGACAATCAGTGAGGAGAATGCAGCCGCAGTCCAACGCCTACGAGAGAACGGGGTGACCGTGATCATTGCCTCCGGACGCCGGCATCAGAATAGCATCCGGTTTCAGCGGCAGCTTGGGTTGCACGGCCCTATTATCGCGTGCCAGGGCGGACTTATCCGGGATGGCGATAGTGGCAATGTGGTGGAAGCGCATTTTTTACCCCAGGGCGTCGCCGTGACCATTATCGATGAGGCGGAGAAACGAGACCTGCAGATTATCTATTATCATCTGGATCATCTTTACGTTCCGGAACGGAACAATCGTTGGATCGATCTTTACGAATCCCGGGTGGGCGAACGGGCTGAGTTTTTACCCGATCTTAAGCAGCTGGACGGGCGCAGGGCTCTAAAGATTATTTGGTACGGCGATCCGGAGCTGCTGGCAAAAACCCGGCCGGAGGTGCTGGCTCACTATGACGGAAAGGTAGATATATTATCGACCGAACGGGAAAATCTGGAGTTCATGCCGCGCGGGGTCAATAAGGCGACCGCGCTGGCGAAAGTAGCCGCTGACCTTGGAGTCAAACAGGAGGACGTGCTGGCATTTGGAGACGGTGAAAATGACGCGCCGATGTTGTCCTGGGCCGGAGTCGGTATCGCGATGCGCCACGGTAACGCGGCGGCCGTGGCGGTTGCCAGGAGAGTCAGTCCAGAGGGCCCGCCGGAAACGGCATTTGCTCGAGCCGTCGACGAACTGCTTGGTCAACGGTAATCAGTAATCACTAATCAGTGATCAGTAAGACAGGGTGGCGTGTCAGCTTGCCGGTGATAAGGTCGGAAGTCCAGGTGGTCTTTGTTTTACTGATTACCGGTTAGTGATTACTGATTACAAGGATGAGTGGGGCACTAAACAACGCTAGCGTTCGCCTTCGCCTGGTGGAGCAGAGAGATGCGGCTCGGATCTGTGAAATATATGCCCCTTTTTGTAGGGAAACGGCGGTGTCGTTTGAAGCGATTCCGCCAAACGAAGACGCGATGAAAGAGCGGATCCAGAGTGTCACTGAAACATATCCTTGGCTGGTGGCGGAAGGGAGTGCTGGATCCGTGCTAGGCTACGCATATGCTACTCGCCATCGAGAGCGAGCGGCATACCGGTGGTCGGTCGATTTCGCGGTGTACTTGGCGCCGGCGGCAAACCGGAAGGGCCTGGGGTCTTTGCTGTATTCCGCTTTGATCCGCGTTTGTAAAGACCTGGGTTACCACCGCGCCTACGCCGGAATCACCTTACCAAATGATGCGAGCGTAGGTCTGCACGAAAAACTAGGATTCCGGCCAGTCGGAGTTTATCGCAGGGTGGGTTTCAAGTTAGGGAGGTGGCATGATGTAGGCTGGTGGGCATTAGACCTGGTATCTGACTCGTGCGAACCCGGAGAGCCGCGGCCGGTTTCGAGCATTGACTGCTCGCGATGGATAAGTTCTTTTCCAGATGCGATTTAGCTTTAATAGTAGCAATCCCTGACGGTGGCTATGGCTACGCGTTCTTCATCTCATTTTACCTCGACTGAGTCTCCGACGGACGTCATTCCGTTTCCGACTGAAGATAGGACAGTCAAAACGCGAAAAGCGCAGACATTACATCATGGGGTGCTTTCGACGCTCCGGGACTTGATTGTTCATGGTGAGTTACTACCCGGAGCCCGGCTTACCGAAGCGGTCTTGTGCGGCCGCCTCAAAGTATCGCGTACCCCTTTGCGCGAGGCATTAAAGGTGCTTTCTCACGAGGGGTTGGTTGAGATTCTCCCGAATCGCGGAGCACGCGTGGTGCGATTGTTGTTGGAAGACGTAAGGCATCTCTTTGAGGTAATTGGAGCACTGGAGTCACTGGCGGGGCGTCTGGCTTGTGAGCGGATTACGGATGCCGAGATCTGCGAAATCAGAGCGATCCATTACCAGATGCAGGCAAGCTTTATCCGTCGGGATTTACCGGAGTATTTCCGACTTAACCAGTCTATCCATCGACGGATCGTGGCTGCCGCAGGCAATCCGGTACTGACAGCGACGCACGAGAATTTAAATGCGCGCTTGCTCCGCGCGCGATACCTGGCGAGTCAGACTGATCAGGAACGTTGGGCTGCGGCTATGCATGAGCATGAGTTGATCATTGATGCCTTGGGCGGTCGGGCGGCGGAAGAGATCGGCCGGCTCTTGCAGGAGCACTTGTGGCATAAGTACGACACGATCCGGGCGCATTTTGATCGGTTATAGGCTCGGATAGTTGGCGCTAATCATGTGAAAGGCATCACCGGTCTGGGCAGGCAGCGCAATGGAAAAATTGCGGGCTGTTTTTCACCAATGTATGCAATATTGGCTCGCCGTTTGTGGGCGTAAGTCGTTTGTCATGAGAAAGTAATATTTTAAACGAAATCGCTGTTGCATTTTTGCATGCAATCGCTAGATACTGCGGCTGTCCGTCGTACGAGTTCCTTCGCCCTCCGGAGGATCTTTGTGAGTTTTACCCGTAATTTGACCCCTTCCCGAGAAGCCAATCTCAGGTTGCAGAGCGGTCTGCAGCCTTGAGCAATGTTATCAACACTAACAATAGCTTATTTCGAGCATTCGATTGACCTATGCATCAGAAGATCGGTTGGTCGCGCAGAAGACGCGGCATTGGCAGATACAGTGCGGTTGCACTGGTAGTTTCCTTCTTTGTAACCATCTTTCCGAGTTTCACTGCGTCGGCCCAAGACAAAGCGGCCGTTCTCTTGCCGGGGAGTATTAACGACCAAAGCTGGAACGCCCAAGGATACGCCGGCGTACTGCGATTGAAGGAGAAGGGTTGGGACGTTGCCTACTCCGAAAACGTGCAACCGGCAGATATGGCGCAGGCGCTGCAGGACTACGCCAGAAAGGGGTACACTTTGATCATCGGCCATACCGGACGGTTTCTTTCGCCAATGGAATTGGTGGGCCCGAAATTTCCAAAAACCACTTTTATCGTCGGATCCGGTAATGCCGGGGCAGGAAAGAATGTAGCTTCTATTGACTTCGACAATACTCAATTCGGGTACTTGATTGGGGTATTAGCTGCGCGGATGAGCAAAACTGGAAAGATTGGGTCTGTAAACGGATTAGAAGGGTTGCCCAACGTCGTTGCGCAGGTGGGTGCCTACCGGAAAGGTGCGAAGAGCGTGAATCCCAATATCCAGGTGAAGGTCATTTATGTCCAGGATATGGAAGACGCAGCCGGCGCCAAGGAAGCGGCTCTTTCTCTGATCGCCTGGGGAGCCGATTATGTTAGCGGCAAGCTGAACGCAGGCCAGCTCGGTATTATCCAGGCGGCAAAAGAAAAAGGGGTTTATGCAAACGGGCGTTCGGTCGAGGACACCGCAATGGCCCCCGACACCGTATTAACAAACATTGTTGAAAAATGGGGTGATATGTACGGAGCTGCTGCCGACCAATCGAAAGCTGGAGCTCTAGGTGGGAAATTTGAATTATACGGCTTGAACTCAAAGGACTGCACGGGAGCAGAGCTACTTTACACAAAAGAGAAGGAGTTGAATCCGATTGTACCCCAGGACATCGTGGATGCGATTCAGGCCGTGAAGAAAAAATTCGCCTCAGGTGAATTGAAGGTGAGCGTCACTAAAGACGACGCACACGGCGGCATATGAGCCGTAGCTCTGTAACGCGAAGAGTCTCATGCCGCGACGGAAAGCCGTTGCTTTCAGTATGGCCGGATGTTTCTCTAGCTTGCCTCTTCTTAGCTTTGCGGCTTGGTATGGTTGCGTGAGCTTTTTGGCTGAACACGTACTATGAGCCCTGAAGCAACGGTCAGTGTTTCACCGATGCTCGAAATGCGCGGTATCAGCAAACGGTACGGCAGAGTTCAGGCGAACGACGCGGTTGATCTCGAGGTTTCGGAAGGTCAGGTGCTTGGACTCCTGGGGGAGAATGGCTCTGGCAAGAGCACCTTGATGAAGGTGCTCTTTGGGATGGTGAAGCCCGATCGAGGGACCATCCAGTTCAAAGGAGAACTCCTTGCCAGGCATAGCCCTCGTGAAGCCATCAGCACCGGCATTGGCATGATTCATCAGCATTTCATGCTGGTCGAGGCAATGACGGTGCTGGAGAACATCATGTTGGGCTGGTCACGGGCGGGCGCCTGGTTGCGAAGAGAGCAAATCGGCGAATTGATTCGACAGACCAGTTTGAGCTATGGACTGGAACTCGATCCTGCTGCCTTGGTCGGTGAATTACCGTTCGGCCAGCGGCAAAGGGTCGAGATAATAAAGGCCTTGGTTCGGGGCGCTGAGCTTCTGATTCTGGACGAGCCTACGTCAAATCTCAGTCCTCCAGAAATCAGCAGCCTTCTCACGGTGATGCGGCGTATCGCCGACCAAGGTCGTGCCATCATCTTCATCACCCATAAGCTGGGTGAAGTTTTCGATGTGTGTGATGAGGTGGTGGTACTTCGAGACGGACGGGTTGTTGGGAAGTCGCTGATCGCGAATGCGACCCGGTCAGGTCTCGCTCACCTCATGGTGGGACGGGACGTGAGCACCGAACTGAATCGAGTGGATCGGAGGCCGGGCGCAGAGGTCCTGGTAATGCGAGGAGTTGGTATGCGGGACTCCTCCGGACGCGAACGCTTGCATGATATTGATCTCTCACTGAGAGAAGGCGAGATTGTCGCGTTAGCGGGGGTCGACGGGAACGGGCAAACGGATCTGGTAGATGTGCTTGCCGGCCTGAAATACCCGACTCGTGGGACCATCACAGTGAGTGGCCGGGACCTGACCAGGGCCACTATTACTGATCGCCTGGCAAACGGAGTGGCTTACATTCCGGTTGATCGAGCGACGACTAGTTTGGTCCCTGGTATGACAATCGAGGAGAACCTTGGCTTGCGGGATTTCGATCAGCCGCCCTTTCGTCGTGGATTTTGGCTGAATCATCGAGCGTTCCGGAAGCAAGCGGAGGCCAGGATATCAGAGTTCCGGATTGCAGCTTCCGGGCCTGATGCGCCGGTACAGACACTTTCGGGCGGGAATCAGCAGAAGGTGGTAATCGCTCGGGAGATCGGGCGGAACCCGAAAGTATTGATAGCGTTCCAAGCGACTTGGGGGTTGGATCCTGGCGCCACGCGTTTCGTAGTCGATCAGATTATGGCGTTAAGGAGTCACGGTGGTGCGGTACTCTACATTTCATCCGAGCTGGACGAGGTTCTCATGCTGGGAGATCGCATCGGGGTGATAGCAGATGGCTGCCTGCTTGGGCTGGCGCCGCGAAACCAGGTCGATATTACCAAGATCGGATTAATGATGGCTGGGCACCGTGAACTTTCCGGGTTGACCTGAGTTATAATGTGAGCGCGTCTTTACCAACACCGCCAGAGATCGATCGGAGCGACCAGGCCGATCAATCTGAGATTCCAAGCCGGGTCGTGGCGCGAAACGAGGACGCTGATTTCTGGCGGCGAATGCTTTTGGCACTGTTGGCTGTTTCCTTGTCGTTCGTCGTCGCGGCTGTGCCTATTCTCTTGTCAGGTAAAAACCCGCTGTTGGCTTATTGGGCGCTCATTCGCGGCGCCTTCGGTTCGGTAGATTCGATCGCGTTCGCGCTTAACAAAAGCACACCTTATATCCTGGCTGGAGTGGGTGTGGCTCTGTGTTTTCGGGCGAGGGTGATCAATATCGGTGGCGAGGGCCAGATTGCGGTCGGCGGAATCGCTGCCTCGTGGATCGCTCTGAATGCACCGGGGTTACCCGGAAGCGTGCTGATCCCTCTCGCTCTTCTGGGAGGCGGTTGTGCCGGGGCTGCTTGGGCGGCAATTGCGGCCGGGATGCGACTGGTGCGCGGCGTCCACGAAGTCCTTGGCACCTTGTTGCTGAATTTTGTGGGATTGCTCCTGGTCAGTGAAGTTTTGCATGGTCCAATGGGAGAAGTGGGCGCGGGATTCCCACAATCTCCCTTGTTTCCGGAGCAGGCGTGGCTTCCGACCCTGCTCCCGGGGACAGATCTTCACGCAGGCATCCTCTTGGCATTGCTGGCGGTCGTTCTTTGCCACCTTGTCTTCTGGCATACGCCCTTTGGGTTCCGGCTGCGGTTGTTAGGAAGCAGCGACGCAGCGGCTGCTTATGCCGGAGTATCCGTCGTTCGCAGTTTGCTTTCAGTAATGCTGATTGCCGGGGGATTGGCAGGGCTGGCAGGGGCGGTTGAAGTGTTAGGTGTTCACTACCGGTTGATCCAAGGCTTTTCGGGTGGGTTCGGGTTCAATGCAGTGGCGATCGCGCTATTGGCTTCGTTGAATCCGATCGCCGTTTTACCGGCCGGATTGTTTTTCGGTTTCTTGGAAACTGGCGCGTTAGCGATGCAGCGGGAGATCGGAGTCCCCTCTTCGCTGGTGTTTGTAATCCAAGGATTAGCCATGATTTTCGTGCTTTGCGCCCTGGGAATCAGCCTTCGACGACAGCGAATTTGAAAAATGCGGGTATGAATTACGCCGTTATAATCGAATTGCTGTCAGCTTCCATTCGGATTGCTACCCCGCTGCTACTGGTTGCCCTGGGCGGTGTTATCTCTGAAACGGGCGGCACTTTTGCGGTGGGAGTCGAAGGGATGATGCTCGGGGGAGCTTTCGGCGGAGCGGTAACCGTCTTAGTTACGCAAAATATTTTGGTTGGTCTCCTGGCGAGCATGATTTCAGGCGTATTGCTCGCTGCCATAGTGGCAGTGGCTACCGTCCGGTTCCGGACCGATCACATGGTGACCGGTCTGGCCGTAAATATCTTAGCACTTGGAATGACGAGCTTCCTACTGAGAGGGCTTTTTGGTGGAAAAACGCCGGTGATGGTGTTGCCGACGATCGGCACGGTTAGAATTCCGTGGCTCTGTAATCTGCCGGTCGCCGGGCCTATTTTATTTAATGAGCCATTGATGACTTATCTCGCTTTTTTTCTCGTCATTCCGGTTCATTTGTTTCTGCGAAGAACCCGTGCGGGCTTGACGCTCCGGGCGGTGGGCGAAAATCCGTCAGCGGCTTTTTCGGTCGGTGCAAACCCGGAGCGAATTCGAGCCGTGGCGGTGATGGTATGCGGCGCGTTTGCCGGTCTGGGGGGAGCCGTGCTTTCTCTGCAAGAACTGGGGACGTTTACTGACGGGATGACAAACGGTCGCGGGTTCCTCGCCCTGGCGGCGATTATTGTTGGTCGCTGGACCCCATTTCGAGTGATGTGGGGATGCCTTTTAATCGGGGCTGCATCGGCGCTGGCCTTGAACATTCAGGGATGGGGTCTGCCGATGAGTTCATACGTAATCCAAATGACTCCCTACTTGATAGCGCTGGCGGTGCTTTGCGGCATAGGCCGGAAGGCCCGTATGCCGGCTGCGATTGGGAAGGCTTTCCTCCGTAGCTGAATCGGGTCCGCCACAACTTTTCATGACAGAAAGATCACTATGAAAATTGGAGTTCACAAAGTAGCGATGGCATCGCCAAGCGATGTATCTGGGCTGGCACGACTGATCGATTCTAAAGAGATAGATCCGGCCGAGATCGTGGCACTGATTGGTAAAACTGAAGGTAACGGCGGGGCGAATGATTTCACTCGCGGTTTCGCGACCTTGTCGTACCAGATGCTGTTGGCGAGCCGCTTGGGCCTTTCGACAAAGCAAGTAGGAGAGCGAATTGCCTTTGTCTGGTCCGGTGGAACTGAGGGCGTCCTTTCTCCGCATGCGACCATATTTACTCGTTCGACAGGGATAGGTTCGGTAAACGGTTCCACACTTGCTTTAGGCATTGAAGCAACCCGCGAGATTCCGCCGGAAGAAGTTGGTACCATGACCCAAGTTCGGGAAGTTGCAGCTGCGGTGCAGCGGTGCCTTAAACAAGCCGGGATCGAAGAACCGAAAGATGTCCATTACGTCCAGGTGAAAGGCCCGTTATTAACGCCGGCCGCGATCGCCGATGCCGATGCTAGAGGAAAAAAATTGGTGACCCGTGACCCCAATGGGTCTAAAGCGTTCGCCCGAGGTGCAACTGCGCTGGGAGTTGCGCTTGGGTTGAGGGAAGTAAAGGAGGAAGAGCTTTCTGACGAAGCCATTTCGCGCCGGCTCGATCTCTTTAGCTCAGTCGCATCCACGTCGGCAGGCGGCGAGTTGAAGAATTGCGAGGTGCTGTTGTTCGGTAACTCTCCGAGCGCGACCAGTGAATATCGAATTGGGCACGCGGTACTTCGCGATGTGATCGATGCCGACGGCGTTCGGGCCGCGCTGTCCGATGCGGGTCTGGCAACGCCGATTTCCGAGGGTGAAATCAAACGCATTGCGGCCGTTTTCGCGAAAGCGGACGCCAGTCCCAACGGGCTGGTTCGAGGCTGGCGAACTACCATGTTATCAGATGCCGACATCAACTATGAGAGGCACGCTCGGGCGGCATTAGGTGCCGTGATCGCATCAATAACTAATGATCCAGCGATCTTTGTTTCGGGGGGAACCGAGCACCAATGTCCGCCGGGAGCTTCTCCCATCGCCGCTATCGTTCATGTCTAACTCTAGATCATCTGGTCTCGAGGTTAACCCACATTGGAGCTTTTATGGCAACGGAACTTTGGCGACGATCGGGTGCTGAGCTGGGCGCAGCTTACGATCGAAGGGAGTGTACGCCGGTCGACGTGCTGGAATCAGTCTGGCAACGCATCCAGAATGTCAATCCCGAGATCAATGCTTTTGTAACATTGGATTCGGCGGGAGCGCAGCGCTCCGCTGAAGCAAGTGCGAAACGCTGGCAGTCAGGGAACGCGATTGGACCGTTGGATGGGGTGCCAATCAGCGTTAAGGATAATATTGCGGTACGAGGGCTGCGTTCGACCTGGGGCAGCCGGCTTTACGAGAATTTTGTTCCACCAGTAGACGAGATTCCCATCGAACGGCTCCGATGCGAGGGCGCAATCATCCTCGGGAAGACCAATTGTCCCGAGTTCACGGTGCAAGGCTATACCGATAACCTGCTGTTCGGGCCGACCCGTAATCCGTGGAATCCGGAACTGACGCCTGGCGGTTCAAGCGGGGGAGCTGTGGCAGCGGTGGCCGCCGGACTAGGGCCGATTGGGATTGGTACTGACGGTGGAGGCTCGATTCGCCGGCCGGCTTCCCATACGGGCTTGGTTGGGCTTAAACCATCCCGGGGGCGAGTTCCACGTTGCCATGGTTTTCCGGCTATTCTGCTGGACTTTGAGTCGGTGGGTCCTATCGCGCGAACGGTTGAGGACATTATTCTGGTGATGAAGCATTTTAGTGGTTACGACCCGCGGGACCCTCTATCTTCGGCTTTCAAGGAGAAACCGTTTTCCGTCGAGAGTTTACCTCAATGCCGGATCCGGTTCGTCAGAGAATTTGGCGGGTCGCCGGTCGACCCGAAGATCGCGGATAGTGTTGCTGAAGCGGCCAGAGTACTCGCTGAGCAGGGGCACGTGGTCGATGATGGGAAAGCGCCATTTGCGCTTGAACCGTTGAACGAAGCATGGGCTGTAATCAGCCAGACCGGGGTCGCTTGGTTATTAAGTTCGTTTCCTGACTGGCACGGAAGGATCGCGCCCGCGCTGGAGGAAATGGCGAGAAATGGGGCAGGAAGAACCGGTACAGAATATTTTGCCGCTTTGTCAGCGGTGGAGACTCTGAGAAGGAGCCTCTCCCTGTTCTTTCAAGAGTTTGACGTGATCTTAACTCCGTCGGCTGCGGCTTTACCCTGGGCCGCGACGGAACCGTTTCCGTCCCGCATTGCTGGACAAATTGTCGGGCCGCGTGGGCATGCGGTGTTTACCGGATTTGCGAACATGGCTGGGTGCCCTGGCATCAGCGTGCCGGCGACGCCATCGGCGACAGGTTTGCCGATCGGGTTTCAAATGGTGGCGGCTCCGGGCCAGGATGGGTTCCTCTGTGCTCTGGCTGCGCAATACGAGACGTTGCGGCCGTGGGCAGATCGATTTCCACAATTGTGAACTTCACGAATGTATAACCAACCTAAGACTCGAAAAGCTGGGCGTCACTTTTTGCAGATTCCTGGCCCGACCAACGTGCCTGATCGGATTCTGCGAGCGATTGATCGTCCCACGATTGATCATCGTAGTCAGGAGTTCGCCAGGCTCGGACGAGACTGTCTGGAGGGAATGAAAAAAGTTTTCCAAACAACAGAGGGTCAGGTCTTCATTTATCCGTCGAGCGGTACAGGCGCATGGGAAGCAGCTATCGTCAACGTATTGTCACCAGGTGACCGGGTGTTAATGTTCGAGACTGGCCACTTCGGTACGCTTTGGCGGCGGATGGCCGAGAGATTTGGCTTAATCGTCGACTTCATAGCAGGCGATTGGCGGCGAGGGGTGGAACCTGAGAGCGTCGAGTCCAAGCTGCGGGCAGATAATGGGCACGCAATCAAGGCAGTGATGTGTGTGCATAACGAGACCTC
>JAFAVN010000304.1 GCA_019242435.1 Verrucomicrobiota bacterium
ACCTTGGACTCATTTTCGGATGTGTTCTCAGGAAGCGATTATTTTTTAAATGTGCGCAACTCAATTCTCGTTTCCTTCGGCTCAACCATCTTCTGTTTTATTTTAGCGATTCCGAGCGCTTATCGGATGGCTTTCTATCCGACACAGAAGTCGCAGTCGCTCCTGTTGTGGATGCTATCAACAAAAATGATGCCGGCTGTTGGCGTGCTGATTCCGATTTACATTATTTGGCAATGGCTCCATCTGTTCGACACCGTAACCGGTTTGATCATCGTTAATACGCTGATGAACCTGCCAATCGCGGTCTGGATGGCGTACACCTATTTTTCCGAAATCCCGAAGGGGATCCTTGAAGCAGGGCGCATTGATGGAGCGACTGCTACACAAGAGCTTTGGCATTTACTCCGTCCAATGACGATGCCGGGCCTCTCATCTACGGCGTTACTTCTGATTATCCTGGCTTGGAACGAAGCTTTTTGGAGCCTTAACTTAACCGGGCACAACGCGGCTCCGCTCACCGCGTTTATCGCGAGCTACTCGGGTTCGGAGGGTAATTTTTTGGCTAAGCTTTCCGCCGCTTCTCTCCTGGCGATTGGTCCTATTATGATAATGGGATGGTTCACGCAGAAGCAACTAGTTAGTGGGTTGACATTTGGAGCGGTGAAGTAGGGCTACGGCGGCTGGATTAGGTGATCTTAGGATTAGGAAAATTAGAACCAGGCCGCCTGGTTCAGCGTCTGATTTTCAGCCGCGAGTTTCTCCAAGTTCGTGCCGCAGGCTCCGCCGGGCCATAGTCAACTGATTTAAAAATGCGTCCGGCGAAATCTCCAGTACGGCGGCCGCTTGGTTGTAGTTTAATTCTTCAATTTCGTGTAGCAGCAGGGCCTCTCGGAATTCAAGCGGCAATCTGCTCAATGCCTCATACAAAACTCGTTTCGATTCTTGATCGACGGCCGTAGAGACAACCTCGGGCGGCGTATGTCCAAGGTGTTGGTGAGTGGCAGAATGCGGATCCAGGAAAGGGTCGGAGAACAAAACGATCTTGGAATGTTTGGCGCCTTTCCTGTCCCGGAGGCGGGCGACCCTACGGACAATGGTAAGTAGTCTGATTCGGGCATCGGTGGATAGTCCGATCCGGGCATCGACGTCCCTAAATTTTGCAAATTCCTGCCGGGCCAGAAGGTAAGCCTGTGTAACCACAGCCTGGGCGTCCGAATCACTCTGGGTCAACCAGTACGCGAAGTTATATGCACCGTCCAGATGAGGCAGGAAAAGTTCTTCAAATTGGAACCGCTGTCCTGCCATACAGAGCGAGGGCGAGCTGAGGTTTTATATACATGCGCGGAGTATTTCGCCGGCCTTGGAGGCAGTTGTGCCCGAGGCCCCGCCTTTCTTCCAACCGGTAACGCCGACCTTTTAGCAGCGAAAGTCAGACAATCAAAAACACGGCGACAGTGACGAAAATGTAATTTTTGCGCCGCTCTCTTGTGAGTTAGCGATCTTGGGTCGCGCTCAAAGGTTCCCCGGAGAACGCCAATGTAATCGTTGTTCCTGTGGCAACCTCGCTTTCGGCGCTGACTGAGCCGCCGTGTAATTCCATGATCGATTTAACGATTGCGAGGCCGAGTCCTGTCCCTGCTGAGCTGGAACTCCGAGCAGCGTCTGCCCGATAGAAACGATTGAAGATTCGTGGCAGGTGCTCTTGGCTGATTCCGCAACCGGTATCCTGCACCCGGATCCTGATGGTTCGGTCGTTCCCCGCGACCGCTGAAACCTGGATTCGCCCCCCTCGTGGGGTGTGCTGTAAGGCATTGGAAACTAGGTTGCTGAGCGCGCGGCGAAACAGCATCGGATCAGCCCGCAGCCTGGCATCTCCTTCCCGGGTCAGCGTGATCGCTTGTTCCCTCGCCGCCGCGTCGTAGAAATCAAGGATCGTGTCAATCTCAGGTCCTACATTGAAATCGGTCCGACTAATCCGAGTTTCAGCGTTTTCTGCCCGAGCTAGAAAGAGCAAGCTGTCGATCATGCTCGAGAGGCGTTGATACTCGTCAATGCTCAACTCGATTACTTCTCGATATTCGGCAGCAGTCCGTGTTCGGGTGAGTGCCACCTCGGCCTCTCCGCGCAGATTCTGAATGGGAGTCCTTAGTTCATGAGCCAGATCAGCCGAGAACTGTGACAACCGCTCGAAAGATTCCTCAAGACGGGCAAGCATCTGATCGAATCCGGCCGCCAGAGCGGTTAATTCTTTCGGCCAGCGGCCATAACCGAGGCGTTGGTCAAGGCGCGATGCTTGCACCTTCTCTGTAGCGGTCGCCATGTCCTCAAGAGGACGTAATGCCCGTTTGGCGACCAAAAACGCAATGGCAGCGGACGACGCGATTCCCCCGAGCAGCACCGCCAAAAGGAGCTTACCAAAGTTCTCTCTGAATTCGATGTCGTCGGAACGATCTTGGGCGGCTTGGACGATGACCGATCTGGGCGAGTCTGGATCGAGTATGGCTGAAGCCGACATCAGAAGAAACGGACTTCCCGAAGGACTCTTATACTCGATACCCTCTGTTGGAATCCTGTCCCCGGGCGGTGGCGGGGGAAACGATGAAACCGGGAGTCGATCTCCCATTTCGGGCCGTTCGGCCACCACTTGTTTTGTCCGGCTATCTAGAACCCTGATAAAATAGTCGGTGGTGCCTGGCGGTACTTCATCCGCAAGTAATTGGTCGCTGTTCGCGCGTTTCCCGGGGAGATCCGCCCTGACAGCCCGCACGGTATCGCTCAGGAACAAATTGTCGTTTGCATTGATATGCTGTAGGACAACGCCATAGAGGATCAGCATTGCCACAAATAACAGCATGGATGCGGAGATGGTGTAAGACACCGCTAGCCTGGTGACTATTGACCAGGGTCTCTCCACCTTGGTCGACGATGCTGTGTTTTGCATTATCGGGCCTCAAGCACATATCCCACTCCGCGGACGTTGTGGATCAATGGCTTTTCAAATGGGTCGTCGACCTTCGCTCGCAACCGACGCATCGTGGCTTCAACAATATTCGTCCCGGTATCAAAGTTGATATCCCAGACCTGTTCCACAATCCTCGTCCGCGACACCACCTCCCCAGGTGATTGGGCTAGACAGCTCAGCAACACGAATTCTCGCCGGCTTAGATAAAGGTTCTGGCCGGCGCGCGTGACCTTGTGCCGCCGGGAATCAATTTCGAGATCGCCTATCCGCAGCACTTCTTCTTGTTTGCCAAGTCCACGCCGTAAAATTGTCCGGATTCGCGCCAACAATTCGGAGAAAGCGTAGGGTTTCACGAGATAATCGTCCGCTCCCATCTCCAATCCTTTGACGCGGTCTTCTACTTTGTCGCGGGCTGTGAGAAAAAGGACAGGAATTCGCACACCAGCCTGACGCAATTGATTCAAAATTTCCCAGCCATCCATGGACGGCAGCATCACGTCTAAAACGATCAGTGCATAAGCTCCTATGCGAGCCAGTTGCAATCCTTCAACACCGTCGTAAGCGACATCGACCACAAAACCATTCTCACGTAGACCTTTCTGGAGATGGGTCGCGGTCCGTTGTTCATCTTCGATGACTAACAAGCGCATCGGCGGGCACTGAATAAATGCGGCTTTTTTTGTCTAAAGGCAAGCTGCCGCAGAATGGGCAAGCTTGGTATCGATCTACGCGACTCTCTCCAGAGCGGCGTTCGCGACGTCGTCCAATGTCGCGCACCCGGCCAGCGCCATGGTCAGGTCAAATTCCGCCAGAATGTTTTGGACCACGTCGCGAACCCCTCGTTCCCCGGCAATCGCCAAACCGTAGACGTAGGGACGTCCGAGACAGATCGCTGAGGCTCCCAGCGCGAGCGCTTTGAACACATCAGCACCGCTCCGGATGCCGCTGTCAAAAAGGATTGGCAGCCGGCCATTGGCAACCTTCGCGACTTCCGGTAAAGCGTTGATGGCAGCGACTGCGCCGTCCACCTGACGACCGCCGTGGTTGGAAACGATGATCCCGGCTACGTCGTGCTCAATCGCGAGCCGCGCGTCTTCGGCAGAAAGAATGCCCTTCAGAAGAATCGGTAAGCGGGTACGCTCGCGAAGCCACGCCAGATCCTTCCAGGTCA
>JAFAVN010000094.1 GCA_019242435.1 Verrucomicrobiota bacterium
TAATTCCAAGTGCATCGATCAGTACGTTGATTCCGGTCTCCGGGTTAAAGATCCAGCGCCAGGCAATTCCGGTAACAATGAAAGAGAGAGAATAAGGAAAGAGAAAGACATTCCGGAAGATGCTGTATCCGATCAATTTGCGGTCCAGCAGTAGAGCAAGCAGAAGACCGAAGCCGATCGAAAGGGTCAAAAATAAGGCAGTAAAAACGAAGACATTCCGTAAGTTTGCGTGCCATCGGGGCATTGCGAACATCTGCCGATAAGTCTCTCCGAATGGCTCGCGCAGGCTCATGTCGATCTTCAACGTATGCCAATTCGAAAGCGACACCCAAATTGTGATCGCGATGAAAACATAGACAAAGATCACGATAAGGATCATCGCCGGAGACAGGATGATGGGAGACAATATATAATCCGAGAACCGGCGCTTGGACGATGATTGGCCGCGTGCTCCCAGGCGCGCAGGAAGACTTTTCGCGACCTGAGCCTTGGCTCCGGGGTCAACAGATTGTTCGACGGGGGACTTCATTGGTGTGGATGATTCAGGTAGCAGCGACTGTCCCACTGCGCCCCTGATGAACAGAGCTCTCAATCTTAGCCAAGATGATACAGAGCCTCCGATCGAACCGCGCAGTCGCCATCTGTTCCCTGGCGCCGCGACATCCAATGAACATGAGGAAGTCTCACGCCATTGGCGGCCGTCACATGTTGGATGACTGTAGCGACTGCGGTTTGAGGCTGGAAATTATCTATCACCTTGAAAAACTGAGATGTTTGCCGACTAACAGCCCATTTGGACAGTCGCCGCTACCTAGCCCGCGATGCCAACTCGCGGGCTAGCTCAACTTCAACCTTATTTCTTTAGTGTTGTTTCGTCATGTTCGAATCCTTTGCCGCCTGAACTAAAGCAGAGCAAAAGGCATCCACATTCTTGTCGACTACAAACTGGGTAATCGCGTCGTTCAATGACTGCTGGAACGCGGCAGGTGCGGCTTCGCCATGGACACAACTCGGCAGCAGCGCATCCGAACTGAATGATTTCATCGACCATTGATGATAAGGACCAAACTTGCTCTTATCCACGTCCGTACGAATCGGGATCGAGCCCTTCAACGGATTGAACGCTTCTTGGGCTTCTTTGCTGCCGAGCGTCTTAAGCCAAGCTATCGTCGCCTCTTTGTGCGGCGCGTTTTTCGCCAACGTAAAACCGTCGGCTACTACGATAAAACCGCCGGCAGTTCCCGGGTGTGATACCCAGCCGAAGTCCACGTTATCTTTCAGACCTGCATTCGTGAACTCCCCGTGAGCCCAATCGCCCATTGACGAGAAGGCGCAACGACCTTCTTGTACCGCTTTGATTGCCTGGTCCCAGGTGAGGGCGGAATGATCGGAGTTCTGGTATTCCAGGATTTTGGCGTAACTTTGTGCGGCCTGCTTCACCTTAGGATCATCAAATGCCATTTTGCCGCTGAAGAGTGCTTTCCAACCATCCGGTCCAATCGTCCCCAGCAAGGTGTTCTCGAATAATTGGGCGGTAGCCCAGATACCGGAATCCCCCACCGCCAGCGGGGTCACGCCGGCTGCTTTTAGTTTGGCGCAATCGGCTAAAAACTCGTCAATGCTGATGGTATCACCAATCTTGATACCTGCTTTGTCGAGTACTTTTTTATTGTACCAGAGAGTGTTTCCGCGGTGGACACCACACAGCACAGCCCATTGTTTTTCATCCCGGGTAAGTATGGCGAGCAGTTGACCCGGCACCACTTTCTCCCAGCCTTCACTTTGATAGATATCATTGAGCGGCTCGCAATAACCGGGATCAACGTATTGTCCGAACAGCTCCCAACCCGGATGCGACTGCCAGGTGTCTGGTGGATTTCCGCCGGCTAGCCGGGTTTGAAGCACCGGGCGAGCAGCCGAACCGCCGCCACCGGCGACGGTCGCGTTGATAATTTCAACGCCGGGATCTCGTTGTTTATATGCTTTGAACAGCGCATCGAGGGCCGCAGCCTCTCCTCCGGATGTCCACCAAGAAAACACTTCCAATTTCTTAGCGTTGTCCGCAAAGGCGGCGAACGGTAGTAGCACAGCCAGCAGGGTTGCCAGCTTGGACCAGGTAGCCCGATTGGCTACCGGGGAATAGGTCTTATTTTTCATATTTTGGGGGAGTATGAACAACACCGGTCGACTGGACCGGCGAAGACGAGGCATTCTGGAGCACCTTGTCTAGCGCCGCCAGAAAAAAGTAATCGCCCCACAGCACGCTTTCATCTACCCCTAGTCCTTTACGCTCGTGGTAGATGCCGTGAAGTAGGATTCCTTCCCACTCGGGTTTCTGGATAGCGAGAAACTCCGTAGTTACGAGAGTTGCCAGAGTTCGACGTGCTTGTTGGCGATATTTTTCCGCGAGGACCGGGTCGGTGACGACGTCGCCTAAATCGAGGAGTCCGCCTGCGGCGATGGCGGCGGCAGAACTTTCATACGCAAGTTTAGGCGATGGCTGATCCCAATCATTAGGAGGAACACCATGGGCCGGGGTACGCTCGATGAAATAATCGGCTAGGGCGATGGCGGTGTTCAGGAATCTAATTTCGTTCGTGTATTTATATGCGGTAACAAACCCGCTCAATCCCCATCCTTGCCCACGCGCCCAACTCGAGTCTCCACGCCAACCTTGATGCGTACTTTGCCGGAGAAACTCTCCCGTCTGCAGATCGAAAATCGCTTCATGCCCAGTGCTGCCATCTCCCCGAACCAGATACCGCCGCGTAGTGTAACAGTGCTCCAGCGCGATCCGTTGAAGATTTTCATCGCCTAGCTCCCTGGCGGCGTAAAAGATGATCTCGACGTTCATCATGATGTCGATAAATAAGCTTTCCGGAGCAACGAAAGATTGCAGATAGCGACCTTTTTCCTGGTACCGCAATGCCAGCGTTCTGCCTGCCTCCAGCACAGGTTGCTGTTTCTCCTTCTCGCCCGTTAGTTCGTACCAAACTTTCCAGGTCGGCAGAAACAGAAATCCCAGATCATGCACCGAACGATCCAGTTTTCGATGTTCAATTAACCCAGAATATTCTTCCGCTTTCCCTCGCCACCAGGCATCGCCGGTTTGCTTGGCCACCAGCCAAAGCATTCCGCCGAGAAACCCTTCGCACCAGTTAGTCCAGCTTTCGGATTGATGATTCCATTTCCCGTTTTGCGTATACAGCGGGAATAATCCGGGGTAGTTCGTTACTAAATGCCGCAGCTGCCTTTCGGCGAAGTCAAAAGCGCTATTAGCTTGAGAAACGAGATCGGTGGAAGTCATCGGTTATAGTGGGGTCCGGTAGGGCGAGGCTCCCGAATGGACAATGGACATACCAAGGGTCAGAGGCGTTTCAGTCGAAAGGCCTTTTACACCGGTCGGCGTGCCGAGCCGGCATGTGAGGCGTTCCACCGATAAGGCACTCGATCTATTCGGACGCGCTTGGATGCGGCTCGGCAGGTTTTGAAGCGAAGACGACCGGATCTTTGGGAATGCGCACTCGCGTCGCCAAGCCAATCGACAGTTCGGGAGCCTCGCCCTACCGACGTAGGGACGGCCCCCAGCGTTTCCAACGTTCACAGCCTTGTCGGCGTTCGCGGCTTCTCTCATCATCGCGCCCACAAATTGGTCCGCGGGCCTAAATGGACTTGGATGCTTTTCAGCTCAGTGAATTCTTCAATTGAGAATCGGCCGAGTTCACGGCCTAGACCGCTTTGTTTGAATCCGCCAAAACAAAGCTCCGGGTAACCGTCCATGAAGGTGTTGATCCAGATCGTGCCTGCTCGGATACCTCGGCTGACCGCAAAAGCGGTATCAATGTCTCGAGTCCAGACTCCGGCGGAAAGTCCATAGATCGTGCTATTAGCAATGCGAATCGCCTCCTCTTTCGTGTCGAAGGTAAGGATAGATAACACCGGACCAAAAATTTCTTCTCTGGCGATTGCCATTTCCGGTTGAACAGCATCAAAGACAGTAGGCTCAATGAATCGGCCGGTCACTTGAGGTAATTGGCCTCCGCCTACTCGCAGTCGCGCACCGGCGCGGTTTCCTGACTCGATGTAACCAAGAATCTTGTTGAACTGGTTTTCATCGATAATCGCACCAATTTTAGTGCGCTCGTCCAACGGGTCACCCACCGGTATCCGTTTAGCGGTCTCAATAACCCGGCTGACGAACTCATCGGCAATATCATTTTGAACTAACAGGCGGCTGCCGCTATTACAGCATTCACCCATATTGAAGTAGACGCCAAATACCACGGCGTCGAGAGCCGCCTCCAAGTCCGCATCAGCGAACACCAGGTGAGGGTTCTTACCTCCCAGCTCGAGCTCCACTTTCTTCAGATTTCTTTGTGACGCACCCACCACCGCCTTACCCACTTCCGTGGAACCGGTAAAGGAGATCATGTCGATCTCCGGGTGCTCAGATAAAGCAATCCCGCTGGGGTCACCATAACCGCTGACGATGTTAACCACACCATCGGGCAGCCCCGCCTCTGCCAGTATCTCGCCCAATTTCAAAGTGGTACCCGGCGTTAATTCGCTTGGTTTAATAACAGCACTACAGCCGGCAGCCAGAGCGAAAGGCAACTTCTGGCTAATGATCAACAACGGGAAGTTCCATGGCGTAATCATGGCCACTACCCCGATCGGCTCACGAACAGTGAGCGCCAACACTTGAGAACCTAAACTGTTATAGCTATCTCCATGGAGATGGCGGCAAAGGGCGCCTGCGTAGTCCCAGAGTGCTGCGCTCCATTCCATCTCGTCCCTGGCTTGTTTAATTGGTTTTCCACTCTCCAGGGTCTCGGTGAGTGCCAGATCCTCTTTCCGAGCGCGGATTATTTCCGCCGTTTGCCAGAGCACTTTCGATCGATCGGCTCCCGAAAGGAGCGGCCAGGGACCGGTATCGAAAGCCCGGCGGGCGGCTGCAACCGCGGAATCAACGTCATGACGATCGGCCAGCGGATATTCGCCGACCGTAATTCCGTGACCCGGACTTTCACGAAGAAAAGTTTTACCGCTCCTGGCAGGGACCGATTTTCCATCGATCCACATCGAGTATCTGAAATGAGAATTGGGCAGGGAGGTTGTCATCGGTTTTAATCTGTCTAGGGGCTAAACGGGAAGGGGGTGGAAGACTGGAAGGATGGAAGATTGGAAGGATGGAAGATTGGAAGGTTGGAAGGATGGAAGGATGGAAGAATGGAAGGATGGAAGATCGCGGGGGTGGAAGAAGATTGCCGTTTGAGTGTACCGGCGAGTGCACCGCATCGCACTCGCGCGGTCATCCACCCAGCCTTCCAACCTTCCAGTCTTCCAATCTTCCAGTCTTCCAATCTTCCACTCTTCCAATCTTCCACTCTTCCAGGTCTTCCAGTCTTCCCAATCTTCGGATAGATATTTACCGTCAGAAGTAAGCCATGGAACTTCGACATTTCCGCTATTTCGCTGCCGTCGCCCAATACCTGAACTACAGTGAAGCTTCACGCCGTTTGCATGTGGCCCAGCCGGCAATCAGCCAAACGATTCTGGATTTAGAGGAGGAGATCGGGGTAAAACTTTTCCTGCGCAGTAATCGCACCGTGCGGCTTACGGCTGCCGGTACGGCTTTCCGATTCGAAGTGGATAGCATTTTGAAGCGGGTTGACGAGGCGAAGCGAGCGGCCCAACGGGCTGCGCGCGGTGAAATAGGAATTCTTCGCATTGGCTTTATTGCCCCGGCAACCGCCCCCATTTTACCGCTGTTGGTGGAGAGGTATCGACGCCAATATCCCGAAGTAGAGTTGCGACTCGCCCACATGAACCCCGACGCTCAATTTGCTGCTTTTGACGCGGGCGAACTCGATCTTGCTTTTTCGCGCCTCTTGCCCGTCGAACGCCGGCCGTACTTTGAGGAAGAGATCATTTACAACGACTATCTTCATGCGGTCCTTCCACGGAATCATCGTCTGGCCAACGAAAGGAAAATTAAACTAGAAAAGTTAGCGTCCGAACCATTCGTTCTTTTTCACCGCAAAGGCGCGCCCGGCCTGTTCGACGAAGCCATTGCGATGTGCCATCGGGCCGGCTTTTCGCCCAACGTGCGACACGAACCGGATCTTTTGACTACTGTCTTTGTCCTGGTGGAAAGCGGGCTCGGCGTGTCGTTAGTGCCGGGCTGTGCGCGCGGGTTTGAGCATCAGAAAATCGTCAGACGCCCATTGACGATACAATCTAGTCCGTTATGTCTTTGCGCTATTTGGCCGCGGGGTCTCCAGAGCCCGACTCTGGAAGCGTTTCTGGAAATATTACATCAGCAGAAAACCGCAATCCAGAAGACAGTACCCAGGATGAATCTCTAAACCACATAGCCGGGCAGCGAACCGAATAACGGAGTAACTCTAGTCGGCAGACAAATCGAGTGCAGCCCGCCTGGCTTGGCCTGAGTGAGACCAGAGACACACAATCCTTGCGCGCCTAATGATTGTTTTCGTGATATCAATATTCCCAAGCCCTGCGCCCCGTGAACTGCGAACCGTGAACCGCGAAACTACTATGCTTGGAGTACATATGAAGATCGTTGGCGTGCTATTCTTCTGGTTGCTTTGTAAGAGCCTGACCTTCGGGGCAGAGCAATATGTTTTGGACGGTTCGCACTCAGAGATCAATTTTCGAGTCCGGCAATTCCTGACAATGGTAACCGGCAAATTCACGGATCTTTCCGGCACAGTTACTTTTGACTCCGAGCAACCTGACCGATCACAGGTCGAGGCAACTATCCCGGTAAAGACTATCGATACGGGAATCACGACTCGCGATCATCACCTGTTGGCTTCTGACTTTTTTGATGCAGAGAAATTTCCTACAATCTCTTTCAAGAGCACCTCGGTTAAGTTACTCGGAGCCACTACTGCTGATGTGCGCGGGGACTTGACTATGCACGGCAGGACATTGCCGGTAATTATCCATGTCGAGTTGTTGTCCACGGAGAAGAAACCAGGTGGAGCTCTTTCCTGGAAGGTTACTGCTCATTTACGGCGGAGCGATTTTGGGCTGAGATGGAACCCCGTTATCGAAGCTGCCAGCGGCATCGGCAATGATGTTGAGATCCAGATGCGGATGGTCACTCCGGCGCGGAAAGACTAGGATGTGAGAGGTGAGACGTGATCAGGGAGTGCTTCGGGAACAATCGTGTCCCGCGATTTGGGGAAACTTCCCAAAAAGGGATCGCGGTGACGCGAATCGTTCCAAGGG
>JAFAVN010000224.1 GCA_019242435.1 Verrucomicrobiota bacterium
GAAAGCCCGGCGTTTGCGAGGAGTTTTTCAACAAGCGCTGAAAGACTTAATGCATAACGAACGTAACGGGAAGGGTGAATGTTCCAGTTTGATCAGGTGCGAATTCCCAGTGGCTGCGGACCCAACTAGCAGCAGTACTGGAGAGCATCGACGGGCCGGATACGGGTTCCACATCAGTGATGTGGCCTGCCGATACGGTGATCCGGAGACGGACATCGCCGGTGATATGCATCTGCAAGGCCTGCGGCGGGTATGGCGGCTTGGGTGACCTGACCAGCTTACCTGAACGCGCCCCGCCGTTACCCGTCCCACCAACTACGCCATTAGCAAAGCCTTTGTGTACACCCGGAGTGGCAGCTGCGTTAGGAGCAGCTTTGGCCTTCTCCTTGGCTTTTTCTTTAGGCGTAGGGTGCGGCTGCGGCGTTTCTTGCGGCGCCGGAGTAGGCGTCGCCGCCGGGATTTCGAATTCGGGCGGTTTATCTAGCGGCGGCGGGGTAGGCTCCGGATCTGGCGGCGGCGTCGGCTGTGGATCCGGCGGTTGTTCTTCCGGCGCATCGGGACTGCCGAGCGGCGGCGCGTCATTGGTATCAACGGCCGTAAGGATAGTTGGTTGGGATTCCGGCAGTCGCAGCCAAAAGCCCCAGTAAGCAGCGCTGCCGTTGAGGACCAATGAGAACAACAAGAACCAAACTAACGAGATCCCGTCCCGACGGGCACGGTACAAACTGTCGGACATATTAGCGTTTGGCGTTGGGCGTTCAGCGTTTGGCGGTCAGAGCTGCGAGCCATTGAGTTCGGTCGTCGGCCGACCAATCGGATTCGCTTATCCTCTTCACCTCACACCTCCGGCCTAGTTAGGGCTGTAATTTAATGAGTAGCACCGCCAGGCGGAGCTCCTCCCGGGGTGTTGCCACCGCCGACAGCATCTTGGGCTTTGATCTCGAGACCAACCTTTTGAATCCCGGAGGTACGGGCCTGATCGAGCACGAACATCACTGAATCGTAAACTGCCTGTTTATCGGCGCGGATATAGATCCGGACCTCGTGGTTTTGGCCATACAGCTGTTGGAATCGCGACAAGACGTCCTCCTTCGCTACTTTTTCTTTCTCGAAGTAGAAATCACCGAGCGCATCAACACTAACGATAATGAAGTCGGGCTTAGTGTTGGGCTGTGCGCTGGTGGCAGTCGGGAGATTCACCTCAATCGCCTTCATGTTAATCATCGTCAGGCTCACCAACATAAAGGAGGCGAGCAGGAAGAACATGATGTCGATCAGGGGGATGATCTCGATCCGCGCCTTCTTAATTTGAACTGGCGAAATGCTGTGGCTCCCGTGCATCTTGGATTACGTCGATATTGGGGTTCTTCAAACGCAAGGTGTTGAACATGATCAGCACGTTGTTGCAGGTCGACTCGAGCTCGAACTGCAGTTTCGCGAGCTTAGCGTTGTAGAAGTTGAAGAAGATCAGGGTAGTGATAGCGATACCAAGACCGCACATGGTCGCGATCAAAGCTTCGCCGATACCGCCGGAGACAGCTGCCGGGCTCAGACCGCCTTCATTAACGGCGTTGAAAGCCAGCATGATACCGGTAACGGTTCCCAGCAACCCCAGCAACGGGGCCAAAGTGATGACTGAATCGAGGATCCACATAAACCGGCCGGCTCGCTGAATTTCCACGCCGGACGCGACCTGAAGAGCGCCTTCGATTGAAGAATGCACGTGATTGATACCGTGCCAGACGGTGCGGATGAGAGGGTCGCCCGATTTGCGGCCAAGATTAGCAGCAGCGGCCAAGTTACCTTGCTCCAGAGCCGCATACATTTTATCAAGCTTATTTGGATCCTTGCGCACGGCGTGGATGGCCCACCAGACTGCACGTTCTAAAATAATGGCAATCGCGACGACCAAAACGGCAAGAATGGGATACATCACAATCCCGCCCTTGAAGAAATACTCGAGGGCGATGTTGCCCTTTGCCCAGTCAGGCACGTAATGGACAACAACGCTCCCTTGGGCTTGCGCAGCCAATAGTGGAGTTTGAGTTAACAAACTGAACATAGTTTAATAGGTTAGAGTGAATGGTTTAACTTCCTGCCCTTTGGATACGGCTACCCGCTTACTCTCATGGCAGGAGTGCACTATCGAGCAGGATCCCTGCCATAATCTGTCAGTCTGATTACCTCTCAACCAAACTCTCCGGTGCCGGGGGTGCTTCCGCATAGTGCAGGCTCTTGAGAGAAAACAACCAACCTTATTCCGAAAACGCAAGTCGTCAAAGTGACTCTTTTTTTCCAACCTGCAACTTTTTTATTGAAGAAAACTGTTCACCCCGTTTTCGCTGAATAAAACAAACGAATCTGGACTCTAGAATTTAAAATTTATCGCTGAGAGAAGCGGTAAAATATACTGGATGCAGGGAGCAGGAAGCGGACCGGCGCAGGTGGAGAAGGAGGAGAGGACAACGAGAACGGTAAACCCCGTATGGCTTTTCGTGTGTGGGCGTGGCTGGCCGGGGAAGGCAACCACGACGCTGGATCGAATGAGTAAGGCCCGCTGGAACCCAGATGCTCGTAGCCCGTCGAGGAAATAAGACCGCTGAACCGATCTTCTTCAGTCGTAAACCCTTGGGCAACTCCCGGGAGCGGCCTGCTAGCAGCTGAGTGGCTCGTATAC
>JAFAVN010000436.1 GCA_019242435.1 Verrucomicrobiota bacterium
CCGCAAAGCTGCCGAGCCATTCAGCCAGGGTAGATCCGATCATCTCAATGCTTAAAAAAATCCGGTTTCCTTCGAGCGCCAGTCAAATCAGGCGGCTGCGGCTCGGCGGGTTCCCGGTATCAGCATGCGAGGGATTCAGAACGTTTCCAGCCTTGAAGATAATCCGGGTCAGGCCGGAGGCTCGCCCTACCAGTTCTATCCAAAAATCTCATCGTACACGGTCCCGTATCCGACCTTGGTAACAGGACCGGATAGCAAGATAGAAAAATCTTCGCCAATTTCGATTTGCAAGCTACCACCGGGCATTTGCACCCGTACTTTCGACTCGCAAAGCCCAAGTCGGCAGGCAACGGCAGCCGCGGCCGAAGCACTGCTGCCGGAAGCTAACGTGTAACCGGCTCCTCTCTCCCAGATCTCGACCCGTACACAAGTCGGGTCGATGACTTTCATGAATTGGACGTTGGTGCGATTCGGAAAGACCGGATAACGCTCGATCTTCGGACCAAGACGCTGAGCCAAGACGGCGTCTACCTCATCACTCAGGATCACGCAATGCGGATTCCCTATAGTTGCAGCTGAAAATCGCAATTTTTCACCGTCTAATTCAATCACCTCGTCGACTACCTCTCGCGGTCCTCCAGTGACCGGAATAATTTCACTGTGGAAACTAACTTTTCCCATCTCAACCTCGATTTCCTGGCGAGGGTCGATTACTCGACAACGCACGATTCCGCCCGGTGTTTCCAGCAGAAATGGTTCACGCCCGACGGAACCTCGTTCCCAAAGGTGCCGGCAAAAAATTCGTATCCCGTTACCGCTTTTTTCTGCTTCCGATCCGTCCGGATTGAAAATCCGCAGGGCTGCTAATGCAGATTTCGAAGGCAAGGGACCAAACAGAATTCCGTCAGAGCCGATACCGAAATTTCGATTGCAAATAGCCCGAATCCGCTCGGGTAGTTCTGTTAATCTCATCTCGTCCATGACGAGATAGTCATTACCTAGACCGTGATATTTGCTAAACCGCATAGATGGGACTTGTCTGAAGCTCGTCCATGACAAATGACAGATTAAGTGTCCAAACGCTCAGCGGGTTTTTTTGCTGGTTTTTGTCGTTTGTGACTTGTCATTTGTCATTTGTCATGCCGAGCTCCAGACGAGGGCGAGGGCTACCGCCTAACTAAGCGATAAAACAGCGTCCCGCCGAGGAGGAGGAAAATAACATTGGGAAGCCAAATTAAGATTTCAGGGTGAAGGCTTTGATTACCTTTCGCATTATCAGTTAGGACAATAAAGATAAAATAAGTGAAGGCTACACAGATGCTGATTGCTATGCCGATGGAGGTCTCCCGCCTCTGAGCAGTGATACCTAGTGGGATTCCTATCAATACAAAGGTAATAACGGCTACCGAATTCGAGAATCTCTTACTGAGTTCGGTGCGCAGAATTGTTTGTTGCTTACCTTTCTTTTGTTCGATGGCTTGCCGCAGATGGCTCAACGTAAGCTCATTTGGTCGCCGGTTACTATGCGCCTTATCAAACAGCTCCTGCAGCGAGATCGGCAATACTCCTTCCTGTGCACTGATCCCGTAATGCATTTTCCTTAAATCATTGACGTCATCGGAATCGCGGTCCTCGTACCGCGCGTCATAGATTTTGAGCAGGACGCGAGCATTCTTTTTGTCTACCTCAAAAACTCCTTTTCTGGCATAGACCACCCGGATCGGCACGTGCTGAGCATCCATTTCGTAAATGTGGAGATCCTCCAACGTAGAGCCATTCTTACGTCCGATGTAAATTTTCCGATTGGGAAACGAATCAATCACTTCGTCGGAACCGAACAAGGCCAGTGGATTAGATGATGCGAGATTGAAGAGCAGCTCTCTCGATCTCACTTCCGAAGCCGGCGCCAGATAAAGGTTAATCCAAAGACAAAGGGCAAGACATGCCAATGCGATAGCAAATACCGGTGCGCAGATGCGCATCATACCGATTCCGTTTGCTCTCAGGGCAACCAACTCATTGTCAGAAGATAGCTTTCCAAAAACGAGCAATACCGACAAAAGCACCCCCCATGGAATAGAATAAATCATGGAGAACGGCAGCAGATCCCAAATAAAATCGAGAATGTAAGTGATAGGGAGCTGATGGCTGATTAAAAGCGCCAGCAGTTCGCGCAAAGCATTCGCGACCACCAGCATCAAGCTGAGCATGAAGACGGTCCAGGCGAGCGTCACCAGGATCTGGCCGCTCAAATATCGATCGATGATCTTAACCACACGTACAGAACAGGTTGCGATCGCCGTACACGTTGTCTATTCGGCCAACTGGAGGCCAGTACTTATACTCTTTCGTCCAAGGCGCTGGAAATGCGGCTAACTCCCTTGAGTAACTTCGATCCCAAGGTTCGGCTGCTAACTCGTGGGCCGTGTGCGGCGCCCGTTTTAAAACATTGTCTTCCCGATCTGCTTCTCCGGTCTCAACCGCTCGGATTTCACCAAAGATCGAAATCATCGCATCACAAAACCGGTCGAGCTCGGCCTTCGACTCACTCTCGGTGGGCTCGACCATGAGGGTACCGGGAACCGGCCATGACATGGTGGGCGCATGAAAGCCGTAGTCCATGAGACGCTTAGCAACATCTTCGACTTCGATCCCGGCAGTTCTTTTAAATTGGCGCAGATCGATGATGCATTCGTGGGCGACGTAGCCTGATTTTCCCTTGTACAACACGGGGTAATAGGCCTGTAAACGGGCCGCGATATAGTTGGCATTGGCAATCGCCGCCTTGGTCGCCTGCCGAAGGCCGGCCTCCCCCATCAGCGCGATGTATGCCCAGGAAATGCAGAGGATTCCGGCGCTTCCAAAGGGGGCGGCCGAGACCGGTCCGATTCCATCCGGGCGACCGAAATCAGCCAACGGATGCGTTGGCAGATAGGGAGCCAAATGTGCTTTCACACCGATCGGACCTACTCCCGGTCCACCGCCTCCGTGAGGAATACAAAAGGTTTTATGTAGATTAAGATGGCATACGTCAGCGCCGAGATCGGCCGGCCGGCAGAGGCCAACTTGCGCGTTCAGATTCGCTCCATCCAAGTACACCTGGCCGCCGTTGCGATGAACAATCTCGCATAGGTCGACGATACCTTCTTCAAATACCCCGTGAGTGGATGGATAGGTCACCATCACCGCTCCCAGCCGCGCCCGATGCTCACCCGCTTTTTTTTCCAGGTCGGCTAAATCGATATTTCCTTCAGAATCGCATACGACCGGGACCACCTGAAAACCCGCCATTGCCGCCGAGGCCGGATTTGTGCCGTGAGCTGACGTCGGGATCAAACAGACGTTGCGATCCTTCTGACCGCGGCTTTCGTGATAACGCCGGATCGCCAGAAGCCCAGCAAACTCGCCTTGCGAACCAGCGTTCGGCTGCACCGTAACCGCGGCGAATCCGGTAATCTTCGCGAGCCAATCTTCCAGCTCGCTGATCAACTGAATGTATCCCTTGGTTTGTTCCCGCGGCGCAAATGGATGGATCTGGCCGAACTCAGGCCAGGTAACCGGGAACATCTCCACGGCCGCGTTCAGCTTCATGGTGCAGGACCCGAGCGGAATCATGGACGTGGTTAGTGACAAATCCCGATTTTCCAGCCGCTTCAGGTATCGCATCAGCTCAGTTTCAGTGTGAAATGAGTTAAAGACAGGCTGTTGTAAGAAAGCCGACTTTCTTTCCAAGGAACTCGGGATCGGTTCGATCTCGGCTTGACGGAAATCGTCCCAGGAAAGCCGGCGTTCGAAGTTAAACAAACGGGTTAGGGTTTCCAAATCCTCCTCGGACACAGTCTCATCCAATGAGATTCCAAACCATCCGTCCGGATAGAGCCGGAAGTTTATTTTCGCCTCGGCCGCTTTTGCCAAGATCTTGTCGCGGTGAGCTCCCAAATCGACCTTTACGGTATCAAAGCGAATACCGTCTAATACTTCGAATTGAAGCGCTTTCAGCCAGGAAACCAGTCGCTCAGTTTTGCGTCGAACTTCCGATGCGATTTCCTTCAAACCGTCGGGTCCATGATAGACGGCGTAGTTAGCGGCGATCACCGCCAATAAGACCTGAGCGGTGCAAATATTGCTGGTCGCTTTATCTCGACGGATATGCTGCTCGCGCGTTTGCAGGGCTAATCGATAAGCCGGGCGTCCGGCCGAGTCTTTGGATACACCGACCAACCGCCCGGGCATGTGCCTTTTGAATGAATCGCGCGTCGCAAAAAATGCGGCGTGCGGTCCACCGAATCCCAGAGGAACGCCAAATCGTTGAGAAGACCCGATACAAATATCCGCATCGAATTCGCCGGGAGGGATCAGCAGAGCTAAACTCAGTAAATCGGCTGCCACCACTACTAAGCTCTCGGCTGCATGGGCTGCTTCCACAAACAGGCGGTAATCTTCGACTTTGCCGTCAGTATCCGGGTACTGGATCAGACAACCACAAAAGTGTTGGCTCCAGTCGATACACTCGGGGGAGCCAACTACCAACTCGACTCCCAGCGCTTCAGCTCTCGTGCGTACCACGGCAATCGTCTGCGGATGGCAAGTGTTTGAGACGAAAAAGCGAGGATGATCCTTGGTTTTCGCCACCGCCAGACAGAGTGACATCGCTTCCGCGGCGGCGGTAGCTTCATCCAGCAGCGAAGCGTTGGCGATCTCCATTCCAGTGAGATCGACCACCAGCGTCTGAAAATTGAGTAAGGCCTCCAGGCGGCCTTGGGCAATCTCTGCCTGATACGGGGTGTAAGCTGTGTACCATCCCGGGTTCTCTAGGATATTCCGCTGAATTACCGGAGGCGTAACGGTCGCATAATAGCCGAGACCAATGTAGGACTTAGCGACGACGTTCTGAGCGGCAATCGATCGCAGATAACGCAGTGCGTCAGCTTCAGTTTTAGGCTCGGGTAGTTCCAGGGCTTGTTTCAGCCGGATTTTTTCGGGAACGACAGCATCGATTAGCGCGTCCAAGCTGTCCACTCCGACCGTCTCGCTGACGCTCTGTAGTTCAGCTTCAGTCAAGCCGATATGGCGTTGGCTGAAGGCGGGCAGATTGGTTATGGGGACCTGGCGAAGGATTTCAGCGGTTGACATTCCAATGAAACACAAACGATTTAAAGCTCTTCATCCTGCAGATTTTCCCGAAAAGCTCGGCGAAAAGCAGACTTTGCATTGACTTTGGGCGTTTCGCAAACCCTGCCTGAATCGCTTGCCAGTCCCGGCCCCTCACCCGCCTTGGCAGATGGGACCGGGATTGGCGAGCGATCCAGGATCACAAATGACAAATAACAGATGACAAATAGCCGATTTCTGCGGAAACCTCGAGGAAGACCCTGTATTTGTCATTTGTCACCTTTCATCTGTAGTTTTGATCTATGGAGGCAACCTCATCCGACCTGCAACGTACGCCGCTTTACGCGGAGCACCTCAGTTTACGAGCCAAGATGATTGGGTTCAGCGGCTGGGAAATGCCGATTTATTACACAAGCATTGTGACTGAACATCGGGCCGTCCGAGAGCGCGCGGGCATCTTCGATATTTCCCATATGGGAGAGGTTGAGGTCTCAGGCCCTTCTGCTCAAGAGTGGCTGAACTCGATGCTGACAAACAACCTCGCTCGCCTCGAGATCGGTGAAGGACAATACACGCTCATGCTGAACGAACGAGGCGGGGTAATTGACGATCTGATTATCTACCGTCGATTCGAAGAGACCTATTTGCTGGTGATAAATGCAGCCAAGATCGCGGAGGACGTGGCCTGGCTGCAGGACCACTGCCCTGAAGGGATCACGGTCGCAGACCAGAGCCGGCTATTTGCTGCCGTGGCAGTCCAAGGACCGAAGGCCTCAGAGTTATTCAAGGCAATTGCGGAGCTCCCGCCGCGAAATCATATCGCCAAATTCACTATCGGCGGGGTTCCCAGCTTGGTGGCCCGAACCGGTTACACTGGGGAAGATGGCTTCGAATCTTTTTTTCCGGCGGAAACAGCAACAGCGGTCTGGTCCACTTTTTTAGAACTCGGTGAGTCATTCGGCTTATCACCTTGCGGCCTCGGCGCTCGCGACACTCTGAGGATGGAGGCTTGCTACCCGTTGAACGGCTCGGACCTAAATGCGCAAACAACGCCTTTAGAAGCAGGTCTCGCTGCTTTTGTTGATTTGAAGAAAACGGATTTTGTCGGGCGCGACGTGTTGGTACAGCAACAGGCTAACGGTCTGACCCGGCGGCTAGCGGCGCTTAAACTGGCTCCGAAATCGGCCCCGCCCCGAGCGCATTATCCGATTTACTTCGGAACGAAACAGGTAGGCGAACTCACCAGTGGAACCCAATCGCCAAGTTTGGGAACCGGGATTGGCCTCGGATATGTGGAAATCGAGTTTTCTAAACCAGGCCAGGCTCTTACAGTCGATGTTCGCGGGCGCAAATTTCCCGCGACTGTCGAAAAAAAACCGCTATACAAGAGAGCATGCTAGTTCCTGAGGATCTGAAGTATGCCGAGACGCACGAATGGCTACGCGTCGATACCGACAACGTTGGTACGGTCGGAATTACCGAACATGCGCAAGCGGAATTAACCGACATCGTCTATGTGGAATTGCCCCAGGTCGGCACTAAAGTCACCGCCAAACAGGCAACGGCGGTAGTCGAATCCGTCAAAGCAGCGAGCGATATTTATTCTCCGGTTTCCGGAGAGATCACGGAGGCGAATGCGGAACTCGAAAGTAACCCGGCGCTGGTCAATACCGAGCCTTACGGAAAGGGATGGCTTTTCAAGATCCGCCTGCAGGATAAGGGGGAGCTTTCAAATCTGAAAGACGCTGCGGCATACCGGGCGCAGATTGGTGACGAGTGATTGGTGATTGGTAGGTTGGCACCAATGGGCGTGTGGGGGAGCGTCTGGATGAGAGTGGGTTCAAAGTGGTGCCGCGTTGGGGGGATCGCGTCCTCGCGATCCGTTCTCTTGCAAGCGCCAGGTGTTCGCCAATCGATGAGCACATTGGATTCGGACAACACGACGGATCGTGGGACGCGATCCCTGCAAGATGTGGTACCACTTTCAATCACTTCCCGAGATGAGAGCGGTTCAAAAATGCATGTGCATTTGTGAGCGATGCGGGGTACGGCTACTCTTACGTCCCTATGTCTTGGTTGAACTGGTTGGAAAATCGTCTCGGCTTCTTAGCGATCCCGAGGCTTATTCCGACAATTGCACTCCTGAATCTTTTTGTTTACGTACTTTTCCTTTTCGAGCCTGAATACATCCATTTCCTGACACTAGAACCCAGCCTGGTACTGCGGGGTGAAGTCTGGCGGTTGGTATCTTATATTTTCATACCGCAAGTCTTTCTCGAATATCGCGATCCGATTTTACAGCCCCTCTTTTTCCTTCTTTACGTCTGGTTCATGATCTGGGTAGGTAACTCGTTAGAGCAGGCATGGGGAGCTTTCCGATTAACGGTCTATTATCTGTTAGGAATGACGGGAGTCACGCTGGCGGCCTTCCTTCTCGGTATCGGCCAAAGTGAAGGCAACAGTTTACCGCTTTACATCAACATTTCCCTATTCTTTGCGTTCGCTACCTTATTCCCGAACATCCAGATCTACGTCCTTTTCGTAATACCGTTACGCGTCAAATGGCTAGCGCTGATCAGCTTGGCGCCGATTCTGTTAGCATTTCTTTTTGCCCCTCTGCTTATCAAAATTGCGATGATCATATCGCTTTTGAATTACGTTCTTTTCTTCGCGCCGGTTGCGCTGGCTAACGCCCGTGATGGTCGTGATGTTCAGAAACGCCGGATGAAGTTCGCAGCAGGATCAGTGTCGTCCGATGATCCGCTGCATCGTTGCTTTGTTTGCAAAAAAACTGAACAAGACGATGCCGAGCTCGAGTTCCGGGTAGCAAAAGATGGCGAAGAATATTGCGTGGACCATTTGCCGAAGTAGGTTCTGCGCTTCGCGGTTCGCCACTAGCAGTTAAGAGTTCGCTGTTCACGGTTGATTCGACCTCGAGCAGCCGAGCCAAGCAACGCCCCTCCGCAAGAGACTGGCGACACTGATGCCTCACTCCATGCTCCGAGTTCTACAACCGAATCAACCGTGAACGGTGAACGGCAAACCGCGAACTGGTAACAGTTAACCGTGAACCTACCTTACAAGAAGCGTCTCACCCACCCCAAACGCCTGTTGGAATTCCCGCAATTTAGCAAAAGCGTGACCGGAATCGACCAAGTCCGCTGCCAACGCCAGTCCGCTGTCCATCCGAGGCGCTAGCCCAGCTACCACTAAAGCGGCGGCGGCGTTGATCAATACAAAGTCGCGTTTCGGTCCACGCTCAGAGCCGGAGATGATCGCAATCAGGTTCTTCGCGTTCTGCTCAACATCACCACCTCTCAGTTCATGCAAGCTAGGTATCCGCAACCCCAGCTGATCAGGGAACAAATGGAAATAATTAAAAGACGAGTCTTTGACCTCATGGACAGCGGTCTCGCCCAACGTGGAAACCTCGTCCATTCCGGACCCATTCGGTACTTCGCCATGGACCACCCATGCTCGTTTCCGTCCCAAGCGGGCCAACGCTAAAGC
>JAFAVN010000592.1 GCA_019242435.1 Verrucomicrobiota bacterium
AGACGGTTTTTTGTTGTGCGCAGGAAAAATTTGCAGCGAAAATTCAATGCGTTACCATCATCGTGCTGCGCGCACCGCGGATGGGCTACCTCGCATCCGAATTTTTCAAGAGCGAGCTATTTATGTGGTTCACAGGTGCGATGCTGCTGTTCTGGGGGCTATTGATCATCGCTTTTCATCAGTACTGGTCGAGCCTGGCGGCCGTAATCATCTCGATCTTCGGCTGGTTTCTGGCCGTTCGAGGCTTGGTTCTGCTGGCCGCTCCCGATTTCTACGATCGGGCCGCCATGATAATTGCTGACCAGCGCGGCTTTTTCCGAGGCGGGCCCTCCATTTCCGTCGTTCTCATTTACGGTGCCCTCGTCGTGATTGGGATCTACCTGACCTATGTGGGTTGGCTGGCCAAGCCTGCCTCCTCAAAATAATTGCCTGGGAGTATGCCGGCGGCGGGCTATATCCTCATTCAAATTGGCCGTCAATGCGTGCAAACTTGCAAAATAAAAATCCAGCCATGAACCTGGACGGCGAGTGATAACTGTGAATCGTGAACGGCGAACCGCGAACTGTGAACCCCATGCGCCTTGCCATTTATCCAGGTAGTTTTGATCCAATTACGAACGGGCATCTCGATGTCATAGAAAGAGCATGCCGGTTATTCGACGAGTTGATCGTAGCGGTGGCACTCAACGATCAGAAACATGCTACTACGCTGTTCTCAATTGATGAGCGGCTCGCTATTTTGCGTGAAGCCTGCCGGGAAAACCGGAAAGTTCGAGTAGCGAAGCTGGACGGGCTGCTGGTTAATTTCGCCCGAGCCAATGAGGCCTGTGCCATCGTGCGGGGCCTGCGGGCAGTCTCGGATTTTGAGTTCGAGTTTCAAATGGCGCTTATGAACCGGAAAATGGAACCCGACATTGAGACCATTTTCATGATGCCCAAAGAGGACTACACGTATTTGAGTTCCCGAATCGTGAAGGAAATCGCACGACTGGGAGGCAATGTAGAAGCTTTCGTGCCTACCTATGTAGTGAAAGCGCTGAGGCAGAAATTTGTGAAGTAGTGAGGAAGGCGGCATGCGCCCCCCCGGGACGAACTCGCGTGAAGCTCGTCCACCATAGCAGATAGCAGAGGGCGTGTGGCTTACCCAAGGCGTGGAGGGGAGCCGCTTTGCAGGTTACCGGCGTGATCTCGGGTAATAAGCTAAAGCGCTAGTCAGATATAATCGGGTGCCAGCACGCGGCTCCCGCGACTGATCCCTAAGCTACCGGAAATTCTTACGCCTCAACAATATGGAAACCGGTGGACCTCAGCGCCTTCAACGCCTCTCCAAGTTGGCTATCGCGCACTAAAATATAGTCGGTATCGAAGGTACCGATTGGCAGAATTCCGATGCCGGCCTGAGCCAATGGCACCGCGACCGATACCAGAATCCCGACCAGATCAAGATCCAGTGGACCTTCAACTTTAATCGCCCGCCAGCCATGGCTGGCACGAATTTCTTCGCCTACTTCCGAACTAGCGCAAACCACTGAAAGCTGATCCGCGGTTCGGGAGATAGAAAAAAAACCGGTACGGGTCGCCCATTCAGGGATTGCGTCGGACGGCTCTAGCCTGCAGACGGCCAGCACGTCAGGCAAAAGCGATAGTTGGAGTCTTGGTGCGTCCATGGGACCGACAACATGGCAGAGAGCACGCGTTTGCGCCACTACGAGTTTATCCGAAATCCGTGGTTCCCTTGCAAAACCCGTGAATGCATGCATGCTTGCCGTTCTTCCAATGGAACTGCAGCGTCTGCCGGGCTTTCGCGACTTCTATCCAGACGACCGCGCATGGCTCAATTATATATTTGATTGCTGGCGGAAAACCGCGACGAGCTTCGGGTTTTCCGAATACGATGGCCCCACTCTGGAAGCATCGGATCTCTATCGAAAGAAGAGCGGAGAAGAGCTCAAAACTCAGCTTTTCCGATTCGTGGATCAAGGCGATCGCGACGTGTGCCTTCGGCCCGAAATGACGCCCACTTTGGCGCGACTGGTAGCCGCCCGCGAGCGGGAGTTTAAGAAACCGATTAAGTGGTTTAGCATTGCCTCCTTCTTTCGTTTTGAAAAACCTCAAAAAGGCCGGCTACGAGAATTCTTTCAGGTCAATTGTGATCTCATTGGGGATAACTCGGTTGCTGCGGACGCCGAGTTGATTTCGTTGGCTGTTCAGATGCTCCGGGACTTCGGACTCACCGGGCAAGACTTCTACGTAAGGCTGAATGACCGCCGCTTATGGTCAGAGTTTTTGAAACGGCGGAAGATTGATCTCAGCCGGACAACGGAATTTCTGAACATTATCGATAAGCTGGAACGCGAAGAGAAAGATCGTACGGCACAAAAGCTAGGAACGTTTGGCCTGACCCTGGACGACATTCAGGAATTTCTGCGAACACCGGGCGAGCAGTTACCAGGCTTCGAAGATCTGTTCCGAGAACTTCAGTGGCGAGGCGTCGCGGAATACTGCCAACTGGATCTGACGGTGGTCCGTGGGCTAGACTACTATTCTGGAATTGTCTTCGAACTTTTCGATCGCGGTAAGGAGAATCGGGCGATCGCCGGCGGCGGCCGTTATGACCAACTGATTAGTGTGATCAGCGACGGCGCCGTGGATCTGACGGCGGCCGGATTTGCCATTGGAGACGTTGTGCTGAGGAACTTGCTGGAAGAGCTTAACCACGCTCGGGCGATTGCCCAGGAACGGATGACCGGCCGCGGGCTCCGAGGGTATATGGTAATCGCGGCGGAATCACATCGGCCGGAGGCGATCAAGCTCGCTACCCGCCTGCGATCGGCCGGGATCTCGATCGATTTTCCGCTTGAGCCCGCAAAGGTTGGGAAACAATTTCAAGCTGCCGAATCGTTAGGAGCACGATACGCAATCGTCATCGGTCAGGAGTGGCCGGAGGTCAGGCTGAAAGATCTGCGCAAACGAGCGGAAACGGCAGTTCCGGAGGCTGAGCTTGAGAGCGCGCTGAAATCGGAAAACTAGTATGTATCGGACGCATCATTGCAACCAGCTGCGCGCACCGGACATCGGACAACCCGTGACTTTAGCCGGTTGGGTCGTCTCGCGGCGAGATCACGGGGGGGTTATTTTCATCGACCTCCGAGATCGAGAAGGGATCACTCAAATTGTGTTCCGTCCCGAGGACCATCCAAAAACGGCTAAAGAAGCGCACTCATTACGCGACGAAGACGTTATCCAAGTAACCGGGAAGGTAGCGGCCCGGCCGGAGGGAACAATCAATCCTAAACTGCCAACCGGTGAGATCGAGATTGTGGTCTCAGAGTTGAAGATTCTGAACCGGTGCGCACCGCTGCCGTTCCAGTTAGATGCCAACATCAGCAACGAGGATTTACGGCTGACTTTTCGTTACCTGGACCTACGCCGGCCGGCCATGGTTCGCCAACTAAGGACGAGGCACATTTTAAATCGAACC
>JAFAVN010000017.1 GCA_019242435.1 Verrucomicrobiota bacterium
ACGTGCCTTAGCGGGAGCCCGACTTTGGGGAAATCAAAGGTGACCCCCAGCTTTCCGAGGCTTGCCGCGAACGACTCAGGCCGACCTGCCTCCATAGCCGCACAAAGTTCGCGGACAGCCAGATTATAAGCCGGAAGAGATGTTGGCAGATTGCGGTAGGCGAAATCCGCTCTTCGAACCGATGTCGCGAGAGAATTCGGCGCTGCGCTCGGGTGAGTTGCACAAGCGCCGCAGCCAAACAACAGAAGCGCGGCGGAACCAATTGTTCGATTCAGGGTTTCAGGTTTACTCTTCAACGTTCAAACCGCTACGGTAGTTTGAGGTATCCGCTGCCCGCAAAAACTCGTCGTTCCCGATCGTTGCAGTCGTCCCGGATCAATTGTCGTCCACGTACAACCTTCCAATTCTAACATAAACGAAGTTGACGCGTTTGATTTACTCGAGAGATTCTCACCCGCCAGAAACGTGAAGGTGAGTCACGAACGATTGGTATTACCGATCACCGGCGAGTTTCCAAATTAAGCGGCGAACAGCAACGCGATGAAATCGACTGCAACCCAACTCGGTGCTGCCGAAACCAGACGCTCATTTAGCTGGGTCGATTTGCTCGTCTTCGCAGGCATTCTGGGCCTGCTTTGGAGTCTTTTGCAGTTCGGAGCCGGTATGCTGGTCCATTTCGATGCCGATTCTCAATCGCTTCCTATAGCCACTGATATCCAGCACATCCCCTACTACGCCGGGCGAACCTTTCTGCGGATGTGGATAGCGTTTGGCTTCTCGCTCCTCTTCACGTTCGCCGTAGGCTACGCCGCTGCCAAAAACCAGCTGGCTCGCGCGTTCATTCTCCCGTTTTTGGACATCATGCAGTCCATACCCGTGCTCAGTTTCCTCACGATAACGGTGACGTTTTTTGTGGGTCTCTTTCCGGGAAGTCTTCTGGGTGTCGAGTGCGCCAGTCTCTTTGCCATTTTCACCGGCCAGGTCTGGAACATGACCTTCGGCTTTTATCATTCGATGGTTACTATTCCTCAGGACCTTCGCGAAGCCGCCACCAATTTCCGACTAACTCCCATTCAGCGATTCAGGAAACTTGAGGTCCCGGCTTCGATGCACAGCCTGATCTGGAACTCAATGATGTCTTTCGGCGGCGGGTGGTTTTTCGTCAGTGCCAGTGAAGCGATCACCGTCTTGGGGAAGGACATTCATTTGCCGGGACTCGGTTCATACATGGCTACGGCTGTAAGCAAGGGTGACAACTGGGCGGCGTTCTGGGCAATCGCCACCATGCTCGCCCTTATTCTGGGGACGGATCAACTCGTTTGGCGTCCCCTGCTCGTGTGGGCCGATAAATTCAAAATTGAACTGACGGAATCAGCCCATCCTCCAACCTCCTGGTTTTATGATTTGCTCCGAAGAGCGTATATTTTTGAGTGGCTCGGGGAGCACGTACTGATTCCGCTCGAATCGTTCTATACCGATCTTCAGATCAAGATTCTGGCATGGCAGAGGGAGAGACCCGCCAGGCCAAATCATACCGGCAAACAGGTTTGGCGGGTCATCGGCATTGTCCTTCTGCTGGCGCTGCTTTGGGAAGTTGTCTTGGGCGTCATGGCCGGGTTCGACGCGGTATATCAGCACGTTTCGCTGAACGATATTCTGAGAATTTTCGGCCTCGGGTTCGTGACGTTATTACGAGTGTTAACCGTCACCATCTTAGCGACCCTGATCTGGACACCAATCGGCGTCTGGATCGGTTTAAAGCCGCGGGCAGCTAGGATCGCCCAACCATTGGCTCAGGTCTTCGCCTCGTTTCCGGTAAACATGACCTTCCCCTTAGTGGTCGGTCTGTTCATCCGTTTTAACATCGACATGAATTGGGGTTGCATTTTCCTGATCGCGATGGGCACCCAATGGTACATTTTGTTCAATGTGATCGCGGGAGCGATGGCCATTCCGAATGATTTGAAGGAAGCGGCAAAAAGCTTCGGTCTCAAAGGATGGCCTCTTTGGAAGACTTTGATTCTGCCGGCAATATTTCCGTTTTGGATTACAGGCGCTTGCACCGCTGCGGGCGGTGCCTGGAATGCAACCATTGTGGCAGAAGTTGCAGACTGGGGTGAGCACCACTTAAAAGCAGTCGGACTCGGGGCCTTCATAGCGGACGTCAGCCAAAAGCCAGGCGGAACGCCCCTGTTGATCACCGGAACTGCCGTAATGGCAATTTTCGTGGTGGTAATAAATAAGTTCGTCTGGCGGCGATTATACAGTTACGCCGAGCACCGCTTCCATCTCGATTGACCAATGTCACGGGTGAGCGAACTGGGGGAGCTGAACAAAACCGCAATCTTCAAACAAATGGTGAGCAATCACTATTCGCGGAACCGCGGACCTTGAACATCGAACCTTGAACCTCCCATGCTGTATCGGGACAAAGTCCCTTTCTTAAGGAACAAGGACCGCTTTCGCTTTGATTTTGCCCTCAGCGATATCGCGATAAAGCCTAGGACCTTCCTCCAGCGAGAAGATTTCCAGATTTGGCGGAGGATAGAGACCGGACTCGAAGCCGGCGGTTAACTGATGCAGAATTTTGGCGGTCTCGTCAAAACTCAGTTTGAGCGAATCCACGCCGATCAGCCTCGATTCGTTGTGGTAAAAGTCGACGAGATTAAAGCTAACTCGGGGCTCGGGACTTGAACTGATCGCCACCTGCCGTCCGCGCCAGGCCAGGGCACCGAGGCATTTTTCAAACATAGCTCCACCCACCAGGTCAAACACCACATCCGCTCCTCGCCCGTCGGTTATTTTTCGCGCGCCGGTGGCGACGTCGGTCGTCTGAAGGTCGATCCAATCATCGACCGGTAAGGCGGCTGCAGAAATATCGACGGCCTGTCTGGCGGTACCAATCACGCGAGCTCCGATCTTGTGGGCGATGCGTGCGGCGGCGCTCCCGACCGCTCCCGTGGCCCCAAGGATAAGCACCGTCTCTCCCGTTTGAATTTGGGCGGCATTGACCAGCGCAGCCCAAGCCGTCAAATAGGCTACGCCAATCCCCGCCGCTTGTTCAAAGCTGAGATTTTTCGGTAACGGACTGACCGCAGTGGCAGGGACCGCCAGATACTCCGCGTGGCTACCATCACGGCCGAACCCGAGGTTGCCACCCGAACCGAAAACCGATTGACCCAGAAGTTCATCCGGTCCCTTAACGATCGTACCGGCAAAATCGCGGCCAGGAATCCGCGGAACTGTGGTTTCATGCATTTTACCTTGCACGTTTTTAACGTCGCTCGGATTGATAGCAGCAGCCTTGACTTGTATCAGAACATCCCCCGCTGCCGGAATTGGCAGCGGGACTTCTTCGACGCGCAAATTATCCAAACTGCCAGTCTGATGAAACTTTAGTGCTCGCATTTGCTTGAATATGTCACACACTCTCGCGAGAAGCCTGCAGCATGTTTGCCCGACTGTGAGATATTCAGGTTAGAACGTGTAACTCATCCAGGCAGAAAAATAGTCGACGTCCTTGGTCCCAAGCTGGTTATCCGTAAGGAATGCTCCCCGAAAGAAATGATAGTAGCTTAACGAGACCGACAGGTGCCTTCCTATTTGCTGGCTAATTAAGAGCTCGGGTGACCAGCCCACATAGCGCTGGCTATTCGTCGTGCCGGAAAGGATTAAAAATCCTGGAGTGTTATATAATCCATCAGCGGTATCCTCCCGCCAGACAAATAAGGCCTTCAGATAAACACCCAACGTTGACGTAGGATGCAAGTCGAGCTCGGGTTGCAAAATGATTGCATTTGCCGGTCCCACCTGCCCAACCAAACCCCCGCCGTAATAGTAACCGGCCGGAAACATCGCGTTGA
This sequence comes from Verrucomicrobiota bacterium, assembly GCA_019242435.1. Taxonomy (GTDB): domain Bacteria; phylum Verrucomicrobiota; class Verrucomicrobiia; order Chthoniobacterales; family JAFAMB01; genus JAFAVN01. The sequence continues at coordinate 3,864 of JAFAVN010000017.1, forward strand.
ATGTTTCTAATCTCGACCCCTGCAGGCTAGAGCTACCGCTTGAGACCTGCAAACTACAAGCGACTCTCGGCGCCCCTGGAAGATTGAATAGTTTATACCCGGCATCAATGGCGACGCTGAATGCACTGATCTGCTTCCCGTCAAAGCTCCCAAATTGATAAACACCCAACAAGTTGAAATCGAGTCCATTGATGTGATGTGCCCTCCATAACCGTCCCCCGATCGACTGACGGACCTCGGTTCCAACTCCGGCATTAAAGTGCGCTCCATCATGATGGAACCCGATATAAAACAGATCCAAACCAATATTATTCAACGTCGCCGCCGTGGACTTCGTGGTAAGCGGATAAGTTGAATACACTCCCCAAACTGCCTCGTGACTCTGACTTGGGTTGTTATTAAAATAACCACTTCGGTCTTCGTCAGGCCACAACGCAAAGAGATCCACTCGAGCTTTAAGCCAGTTAAGAATCAGGCGCGCACCATCAAAACTTTGTTCAGTATTCGGACCCGCTCGTATCGCTATGAGCCGTTCATCTCCCAAATCGATCATCTGTCGCCCGAGTCGCAGCGTAAACCAGCTTTTGTCGGCTAAAAGGTTGGTTTGAGGATAGCTGAAATCGGCGAAGGCTTGGTTAAAGTCGAGCCGTTTTCGATCGATCGGACGCGGCCCGGGCGATCGTCCCTCTTCCTCGGACGATTTGAATTGTACAAATGCTCGAAAAAGCGGGCCGAAATGCCAATCGCTGTGCCACATCAAACGCTGCAGCCAATAGCCATGATTGTTTACCGATCCCAGGCCAAAGTTGTCGTTTTCGATGAACTCGTACTGCTCGCGAATATCGCCACCTAACGACACAAAATACAACGGTCCCCAGTCAAACAGCGGGATGTATTTGATCAGATCTAACGGCTCAGTTCGATTCGCCGGGTTAGCCAGGAAGCTGTAATCTTCGTCATAGCGCGAGAGAGTAAAAGTCGGTGTAACCGGGTAGCCTGAGATAACCGATCCCAGCTCGATAATATTCGCCTCGATTGGAGCGGTCTCACTAACGGCAGGCGGCGGCGCCGCTAAGCTCGGGATTGAGGCGAGCGGCGCGCTCAAAATGACCGCGAAGCGGTAAAAGACCATAGCCCAGACCTTCAGGCCTGGGTTCGGGCTTGATCGTTCGTCCAATAACCATTCAGTCATACCGTTGGCCTTTTGCGTTGTCACCTCGGTCGCCCCTTAAGGGCGGATTTCCATGCGAAGTCTTCCCAGGCCTGAAGACCTCTGGGCTATGATCTCTAGCCGATTCATGGCAAATCCGAAAATACCCAGATCAATTATCAAACTCGCGATCCGAGGGTATACCGCGCTCTGATCCCGACAACGCGCTGCCGTCGCGGTGAGTGCCGCACAGCCTGTGGGTCAATACGTCCCGACGGTGTTGTATGGCCTGCCGGAGCCAGGCGGCGAGCTGGGCCCCAGCCATTGGCGCCAGCAAATACACCCACAGGAAACGGG
>JAFAVN010000289.1 GCA_019242435.1 Verrucomicrobiota bacterium
GTCCTCAGTAGTGTGGCGATCGGCTCCGGAATCTGGCTTAATTTGTGGGCCGGCAATGATGCATGTTGATGCTGCTCGCCCAATTCCAAGGACGAACCTCGAAACGGTGGCTCACCACATAACATCTCCCAGAGGGTAACACCCAGCGAATAGAGATCGGAGCGAACATCCGCTCCAATCCCGGCAAACTGCTCAGGACTAGCGTATGCAGGTGTACCCACAAACGATCCCGGACTCGAAATCGCATCATCTTCAACGATGCTCTTGGCCAGGCCCAGATCGATAATTTTCGCGTTAAGAATCTTGCCTCGATCGAAGCTAACCACAATGTTGCTCGGCTTAATGTCTCGATGAACCAATCCTTGCTTTGCAATGGCTTCTAAACCCGCGGCAACCAGACTTATCACCTGTAAAGCAGCCGCCGGCTCCCATCGACCGGCCCGGCGGACCAGTTTATTCAGCGGTTCACCCTCAACGTACTCCATCGCATAAAAATAGGTGTGGCCCTGTTTTCCAAGATGAAAGACAGAAGCGACATTCTCATGACGAACCTGGGCAGCTGTGCGCGCCTCTCGCACGAAGCGGCGGCAAGCAGATTGATCGCCGAGAATCGTGACATTGATTACCTTCAACGCAACGATCGAGTGCAGATTGATATCGAGTGCCTTGTAGGTCACCCCCATAGCGCCGCGACCGAGCTCACAGGGTGTACCGTTTTCGTTCCGCAAAACTCGGTAATGTTCAAAATCGAGCTCGGAACACCTGGTACCGCTACTTGATCGAGAGGCAAACGCACTCGGGCTTAGAGCTCCGCGCAAAAGGCAGACCGGACAGGGGCCGCTTTCTGAGCAAAGCGAAGCACAAGCTGGGCAGACGCGTTTGCCTATTATATTCATAGGCGGATTCGTTCTTTGACTCACGCGTGCTCCAGCCAAATCCCTTTTTACTGGGGATCAAAAACACGCTTGAGCTCAAAAACTCGATATTTGTTTCATTGGATAAATTGGAGATAATCAGAGGACCAGGCGGACACAATCGAAGGCACAGCGATCGCACGGGCCAAATCCCTCCTGAGAGAAAACCGCCGCTCAGTTAATCGGTGGCGCGTTTCAACGGCCGTTAGTTTGCGTCAGAAACCGGGGGATCGCGCGTTACGGAAGAAACCCGTCAGATCCCGATATCAGATCCGGTAACCTGAGACAGGAGCAAGTCGATAACGCGAGTACGCCCGTGCATCGCACACTGGTAATAGTCTTTTACCATCATTATGACTTGGCCTCCTTTCATCAGACCGCCAGTTAACCAGCATTATCAAATAATGCAACAGAAAATTTAACAAAATATTTGACAGACAAGGCTAACCCCTTCGGCTGTTAACTGATAGTCCCTTTGCTCGTTGAAAATCTTCAGAGTCCGTTAGCTGGCCGCGCCGTAAAAAATTAGATACCCTCATCCTAATAACTCCAACTCGGATGGAGTTAGAATTTCTGTTAGGTCGCTTCGTGCCTATTTGTAGGTTAGTACGTCAAATTGCGTACCCAGCGAGAAATAATAGTGCTCCGCCAGGTGGCCCTTACGACCCAGCAGCGAAGCTGCGACGGCAGGGCCTATCGTGATGAGACAAATCCGTCCGGTTGTCCGATTCCGCGGCGGAGACGGACAAAGACCTCACGCAAAGCCGCAAAGGGAATTAGAGGTGAATCGGTCATCGCTTCGCTAGGCTGCGGAAGAAGAACTCACGCAAAGTCGCAAAGGTAAGACGAAATACGGAAAGGCCTGCGATTCGTCCTAACTTTGCGCCTTTGCGTCTTTGCGTGAGGTTGTCTTGTCTTCGTGCCCTAGTGTGAGTTCCCCCCACCGATCACCTTCGTCGGGAATTCCTTCCTTCCGGAAACAAAGGCGCGGTCACCTGCTATTCGTCGCCGAGCCGACCGCGCTCGGCGTGCCGGATTAACGTGGTCGCGACGAGATGTCCGGAGCCGCCGCTGAGCCCTGGGCCCGGATGCGTCGAAGCGCCAATATGCCAAAGCCGGTCGACCGGGGTCGCGTGGCTCCCCAAGGAAGCGAGAGGCCGCCAGAGAAAGCTCTGGTCGAGCTCGGCAGAGCCGCCGTATGGATCGCCGTTGACGGCGTTGGGATTGCGAGCGTGAAGATCCCATGGGGTAAGTACGTCGAAAGCCCGGATTTTGCTCCGCAGATCGGGCGCGTGTCTGCCGATCCGGTCCAGAACCCGGTTGGCGTATCCCTCAGCGAGTGCTGCGGTCCAGCCATGGGTCGTGTCGAGTTCCCCGGCCGAATCGCCGCGGGGCGCAAACGGCACCTCCTGCAACTGGAGCCATAAAGCTGCCGCACCCGCCGGGACCCTGCCTGGGTCCAGTAGATACTGCTGTCCCACTACCACGGTAGGCTGTCGCGGCAGAAGTCCCGCCTCCGCCTCCGCGCAGGCGATGCCAGTACTGGCCGAGCCGTCAGAGAGGTGGATCAGCGGCACCTGTTCGAGGCGGGAATCGGTCCAACCGAGCGGTTGTGACAGCGCAACGTGGACCTGCAGCGCAGCCCGGCCGTGCCGGAAGCGAGCGGCCTCGACCCGTAAGTCGGAATCGATCGCGCTTTCTGGAAGCAGTCGACTGTAAAGCGCGCTCGGTGTGACCGAGGCGAGTACGGCCCGGCGCGCTCGCAAGATCCGACCTGCGGTCTCTACGCCGATAGCGCGGCCATTTTCCACGACGATGCGCTCGACCTCGCAACCTGTCTCTATCTGGACCTGCAGCGAAGCTAGCAACGAATCGAATGCCGCGAGGAATCGGCCGGCGCCGCCAGCGACTACTGGAAGCCCGGCACCGTGCAAGGTGGCTGCAAACAACGATGTCATCAAACCACCAGCGGCGTTATCTGGAGAAAGCCCGGCATGCAGCAGCCATGGGGCGTACAGATGGTCAACCTCGTCTCCGCGGAAGTCTCGGCGCGCGTAGCCCCGGCCGCTAGTCGCCGCGGCGCGCAGCCACCATTCGGCGCGGCGCAGCCCGCTGCTCTGGATGAGATCGCTGATATGGCGAACCAGCGCTAAAGAGCGCATCTCGCTGGTTAGTAGGCCGCCAATCGACTCCCTATTTTCCCCTAGTCTTTGCAACATGGTGCAATAGGCGGACCGGTCCTCAGGGTGGGTAAACTCCGCTACCGTCCGTTCTGGGTCGCGATGAGCGAGTGTGACGCGGCCGTCATCGGCCACGCTGGCCATCAGCCATTTGTCCGTGTTCCGATACTCAAGCCCGTGCTGGTGCAGCATCTCGCCCAGCGCGCCATAGGCGAGGCCGGTGACAAACATCGGATGCCAGGAAGAAAACGTGTCGTGCAGATACCCTGGCAGGGTACGCTCCTCGGTGGCAATGAACCCGCCAATCTCAGCGTTACGCTCGATCAGGATCACCGACCAGCCAGCCTGGGCCAGTTCAGCGGCGGCGACCAAGCCGTTGATACCGCTCCCCACCACAATCGCATCAGCTTCTTGCGTCATCTCGTTACCAAGGAAGTGGCTGACCTACATGAAAGTAGCCGCCGGTGGGACCATCTTCGGGAAGTCCGGCCAGCCACGCGCTGGTCCTGCCGCCTTCCGAAACTTCGAGATCGGCGCTCTCGCCGCCCATCTCGGTTTTTACCCAACCGGGATGAGCCGAGTTTACCTTGATCGAAGTATTGCGCAGCTCGTAGGCCAGATGAATGGTAAAAGAATTCAGGGCCGCCTTGGAGGCATTGTAAGCAAACATGCTGCTATGGTAAATCGGCGACGCGGGATCGGCGTGCAGCGTTAATGATCCCATGATGCTCGACACATTAACGATGCGTCCAGCCGGCGAACGACGGATCAATGGAAGCAACTTTTGGGTGAGTGCTACGGTGCCAAAAAAGTTCGTTTCGAAAGTTTCGCGCAGAGTCGTCAGAGAAAGCGTGCTCGGCTGACCGGCCCTTAGGTCGGAACCGCTTGCGGCCGGCCTTTCTAAGCACACAGCCGCGTTATTAACCAGGATATCGAGGCGCCCAAAAACGCGGTCGATGAAATCATAAACTTCCACGTGGGTACCCGCATCGCTTACATTCAGGTGAACTGCTTCTGCCTCGAAAGCCTCCTGGCGCATCCTCTCTGCCGCTGCCTCTCCTTTGGACAGGTCGCGCACGCCGAGCAAGAGGATGACGCCGTCCGGACCCAGATCCTTAGCGGTTTGTAAACCGATGCCGCGGTTTGCGCCAGTGATCAGGGCCACTCGTCGATCTCTATTTGTTTTCATGCTTCCAATGCCTAAGCCGCCAACGACGGACGGTCAGTAACGAGGTCTTGCTGAATAGTTACTGATTCTTGCGCGCAGAAGCCCGGAAGACGCGAATTAAAGGCTCTAGGGCGCAGCCCTAGAAATAGCCAAAAATAAACGGCGAGCGGCGAAGCCGTGATTCATAGAAGTTTAGTGTCCTGTCCCATAATAACTTGGCTTTCGCCGGCGGCCCATTTTGATCGCAATGAAAGCCAAGCTATTTATGGGACGGGACACTAAAACTTGCAGCATCGCACTGCCGTAACTTTTCGACATCCGGTGGACTTGCGATACGCATCCGGAGGACATCCCAAAACGCTGCGAAACCGGGCGCTGAAGTGACTAGGCTGCCGGTAACCGACCCGCTCGGCTATGTCTGAGATGGGCAACCGAGTTTTACGGAGCAGCTCCTTTGCTCGTTCCATTCGGGTGCGCGTCACGAAATGAAACGGGCTATCGCCGGTCGCGGCTCTGAACAAGCGAGCAAAATGAAATACGCTTAACCCGGCTGCTCGAGAAATAGAGCCTAAATCGAGTGCTTCTCCCATATGATCACGGATGTAATCGATCGCCCTTCGCAGTTGATCGTCGGTGAGCCGGGACGGCCCTGACAGCCGGTATCTGACTTCCGCGTAGGTGTGCAGAATTCGCGCGCAAGCAGCGTTGATCAAACTTTCAATAAGAAGATTTCCTGCCGGGTCCTTGATTCGCGGTGCAGAAGCTACGGCGGACGCGATCTGATGCAGGAAAGGATCTGGTGTCGCGAAAGTTGGGATAAAGTCAAGCGGACCGCCGATCCCATTCGATAAAGCGAGATCTGCTAAATAGGAGGGTTCGAAAATAAGGTAACTATACGAGAGTACTCGCTCTGGGTCTTCCTTGCCGAGTCGAAGCCTGTTCGGAGCATCGGCAGGCAGGAAAGCAATGTCGCCTTTTGCCGTATTCTCCCGCCGGTTACGGCCATCTAAATTGCGCTCCAGTTTCATCGGCTTGTCGAAATGATGGAGACAAACGACGTGCTGTTTTGGCCGATGCGAGGGAATCGCCTCCGCGCTTTGCCGGAGATCAAGCAGCCTCGCTCGGAAATTTAAGAGTTTTACCTGCCCGTTTCGGAGACCCACACAGCTAAACCACGAGTGAGGTGCCGCTACTTGATAAGGAGAGACCGCTGATCCGTAGTCCAAAGTCATTTTGAATCGTTTCCTCTTGGGTGGCTAGGTTGCCCACCATCGTTTTGGATAGCCCGATTGATTTTATAACTATTGTCGTAAGACCAAGAGCCGGAACCAACATTGTTGCCTGGATTGCCGTAATCCTTGTCTCGACCAGGCCGGTTGCGAGATGCGCAGTTTTAAATGCGGCGCGTCAGCTGCTTTCAACCTTGGTTACACAGACGAAGGCTGAATTCCGCATAGGTCCTTGCTGACTCGTCGAAGTTCCAAACCTAAGACCTGATGCAAAGAACGCTCGAAGACTGCTTTTTAGAATCCCGAATGCGGGATTTTCAGACGCTGGTAATCCCAATTTTTCTCGGCAGTCCAACAAGCCTGACCGGTTGAGCTCATCGTTCTCCGATCATCGATCGAAAAAATTGCCGTTAAGAAATGTCAGACTTGTTTTGACATCTCGTCAAGAGAGGGATCAACGCCGTAATTGGGCTCTGGGTTAAGCACCCCCAGTGCTTGCTCGACAAAGCCTTCTTGCACCAGGTATTTCTTGGCGTACTGCCTCAAAACGGGATCGAGATTTTCTTCTTCCCAGAACATGTGCGCGGTCTGGCGATTAATGTGAACCATACCGGCTGCCTGCGTTTTCACGGATAGATACTTCTGCATGGAACTCCTCGGGAACAGCTAGAATCATTCCATGAAGGCTGAGTGTTTGCTCAGTAGGGATAGATTTCCAGATCTAGCCAGCGATAAAGGCTCTTTTTGTTCACCTCGAAGCTGCGCTTCCGTAAAATTTGGTGCAGACCGGCGTTTGAATACTTCCTCGCTTTGCTTTCACCACGCCCGGCGAACGAGGTCTGAGTGTTCTGCAGACGCTCGCATCCTAATCCAGTCCACAGGCGTTGGCGACGAGAGCAACGGGAGGATATGGTGGGCAAGCTCGCCGCTTACTCCGAATGCCGAGCGCGCTGGAGGGGAGCCGCTTTGCCGGGCGACAACTCTGTCGGCCTGCAACAGGCGGGAACAATCTGGCAGCGTCGCTCTAGCCGATGGAGTTCGAAAAATCCCAAATGCCGATAACGACCATTGGCCTTGATACGATCGTAAAACGCATCGTTACTTTGCGCTTTTGCTTTACCATTTTGTTGTTGCGCGGCGCGCCAATGAACCGGTTGTCAAGTTGCCACGATGTGCTCAATGGCTGCCACTGCATCCACAACCCCTTTCTCTGCGTTCATCGCTTCGCCCAGCACTCGGGCGCGGTTTCGCACCCGGGGAACAGCGGCGAAATCGAGCCCTCTGGCGATTGCCTCAGCCGAGGGGCGTCGGCCATTTATGGCGGCCGGCGCGACGCCGGCCTGGCGCAAGCGTTCAGCCCAGAAAAACTGGTCGCCGGCAAAGGGAAGCACGATAGAAGGCACGCCTGCGCGGGCGGCGGAGTGCGAGGTACCGGAGCCGCCGTGATGGATAACTGCGCCGGTGCGCGGGAACAGCCAGTCGTGCGGCGTGTCGCCGATGGGGAGAAAGTTGTCCGGAAGTGCCTTTGGATCGATGCCGCTCCAGCCGGGATGAAATAGTGCGCGCCGGCCGGTTATCGCCTCAACCAGCGCATCTAGTAGCCGGGCGTTGTCCAAGCCGGTCATGCTGCCGAAGCCGACGTAAATCGGAGCTTCTCCGGCAGCGAGAAAGGCCTTCAGCGCGGAAGACGGCTTCCAGGCAGAGCTACGCGCCAGCCACTGTCCGCACAGGTGGACGTTGGGCGGCCAGTCGGCAGGCGTGGCCAACAGGTTGGGCGAGACACCATAAACCATCGGTTGCTCGGTCCATACCGTCTCACGGGGTGGCAGTTTGAACATGGCGCGGGCGGCGTTAGTCTTGCGGCGGAATGCCTTCCATAGCATGGCGTTCACGAAGCGGTGGCTGGCGCGATTGAGCAGGTGGGGCATCCGCCTGGGCGGCAAAAACGGCGAAGGGAACGCAGCGGTTGGCGTAATCGGGATCATGCCAGAGCCGATACTCCTGACGCGCAGGTACTCGGCCGCGGAAAAGCCAATAAACCCCGCCAACCCAGCCGCCAGGATCGCATCGCAGCCTTCCCCCGCCTCGATGATGGTGCGCAACCAGGAGTCAGCGTTCTCGTTAGCGATCTTCGCCATTGCGCGAGCGGTGGTGTTGAAGCCGCCGCCCTTGGCGATTACGCCGGCGATCGCGTGGCCTGGATTGAGAGTATCGCGAATGTCACCGGCGAGCGCAGTAGTCGGTACGCCGAGCGCCCGAGCGCTCCCGAGCGTGGCGCCATCGGCCAGTAATCGCGCCTCGTGTCCGGCATCCATTAAGCCACGGCACAGCGCTGCAAACGGTCGCGCATCGCCTTCGGTGCCATATGTCGCGACCACGAACTTCATGAGTCCCTCTCCTTGAACTCGGGCAAAAATCAATCGCTCCCGGTGACCGAGTTTGCCCGCGCTGCTTTAATTCGCATTCAGTTTCCGCTCACATCGGCGGGAATTGTGGCCCCGCCGCCATTACGCCGCGCTCCAAATACCCCGGATTTGCAACCCTAAACCAGGACTGAGT
>JAFAVN010000503.1 GCA_019242435.1 Verrucomicrobiota bacterium
TAATAGAGTTAGTTACCTATCGAGCGGCTCACCTCCAGCGTCCCGCGTCCAGCACTCTACCGCTTCCACCGCCCCGCCTTGTTATCTGGCCACACCCCAAAAATCCATGCGCATTCGTCCTCAGGCAGGGTAATTTATTCGATTCGATTACTTGACCATGATTGCCGGTTTCATTGTTTGCGCTTTGGTTGGCTACTACCTTCTGGACACGGCTGCTAACTTGCTAAACCTTCGTTACTTGAAGGAGGAAGTTCCCGAGGATTTTGCCGGGATTTATGACGCGCAGCGGTACAAGCGTTCTCAGCAGTATACGAAAGCCAAGACTGAGTTGGAAATAGTCAGCTCAACACTCATGTTGGTGGCTCTGCTTCTCTTTTGGTGGTTAAACGGATTCGACCGCCTTGATGTCTGGTTGCGAACATTTAACCTTGGGGATTTCTGGACGGGTTTTCTTTACATCGGCATCCTGGCGGCCGGGCATGAGCTGCTCGATTTGCCATTCGCGGTTTTCCGGACCTTTGGGATTGAAGAGCGTTTCGGCTTTAACCGCACTACCTGGCAAACGTTCGTCTCAGATCACCTGAAGAACTGGGCAATCAGCGCCATCGTCCTTGGGGCCTTCTTAGCAATTCTCTTTTGGCTTTTGCTGACGTTCGGGCTACCAGTCTGGCCCATCGCCTGGCTCATTACCGCTTCCCTGGCAGTGCTTCTCACCTATTTGGCTCCGGCAATTATTTTGCCCTTGTTCTTTAAATTCCAATCGATGCCGGAAGGAGAGCTCAGAGACGCAGTCACTGCCTACTGCCAACACCAGAACTTTGCAGTCCGGGATCTATTAGTAATCGACGGCTCAAGACGCTCCAGCAAAGCAAACGCGTTCTTTACCGGGTTTGGCCGGAACAAACGGGTAGCGCTCTACGACACCTTGATCAACCATCATCCTATCCCGGAGCTCGTTTCCGTGTTGGCTCATGAAGTGGGCCACTTCAAAAAAAGACATGTCCTACAGCACTTCCTGCTTGCCCAGCTAGGCTTGTTCCTGATGTTCTGGCTGGCTTCCTATTGCCTGGCCTGGCCAGCGCTTTTCGCTGCATTCGGGGTCAGCCATATGTCGTATTATGTCGGGCTGACACTTTTCTCGTTATTGATGCAACCCCTGGGCATTGTGTTTGGGATTTTGACCTATGCCTGGAGTCGCCGCCATGAATTTGAGGCCGATCGTTTCGCGGCCGAAACCGTAGGGGACCCGGCACCGCTCGTGGATGCGTTGATCAGGCTCAGCAAGGACACGCTCCATAACCTGACCCCTCACCCATTGTTGGTGAGCCTTCACGCAACGCACCCCCCAGTCCCGCAGCGCGTCCGGGCGCTCAGGAACCTCGCGCGAAGCTCGGCTATGACAAATGACAAATGACAAACATGGTCAGTAATAGTCGACCGCCAGCCGTTGGAAAGGCTACAATTTGTTATCTGTCATCTGTCATTTATCACGCGGGAGCTTCGGGCGATCGCGAGCGAAGGCTTCCTGGAGCGCGCACATCTCTTGAAATCCCTCTTTAGAATGGTCGTCGTAGCCGGCTAAGTGCAGCAAGCCGTGCGCAATATAGAGACGCAGTTCGTGGAGCAAGCTGGTGCCGTATTCGGAGGCTTGTCTCGCAGCCGTATCCACGCTGATGATGATCTCGCCATGCTGAAACGTTACGACGTCCGTAGGACAAGCGAGGTTCATAAACTGCTTGTGGATGGCAGAGATCTTACGATCGGACACTAACGCAACGAGAATTTGTTCTGGCAATTCGCCGGTGCGTGCAATCTCCCGGACTCGAGGAAGCAAGTCGATTCCGAAACGAGCCAGGTCTTGGGCCGCTATCCGGTGTTTCCGCTGTCGATTGAGAACCTGGACTTGCAATTTTAGCGAGGGCGTCGGGACAGCCGCGGGTACATGTCACCGCAAGAATGGCCGGGGATGGGGTAAACGGCTCGGCACCGGAGGAGATGTTTCATCGGCATGAATAAAACCAAGCGGGAGCGAAGCATTCCGGGGCTTAAGGGAGCCTTGCCCTACCAACCACATACATCCGCGGCGTTTTTTCTGCTCTCCTCTACGCGGCAGATGCCGGAGGCAGGTTCTTCAAGCGCCGGGACTCGCTCTCGAGACGCTCCTCGTCCCTCGGGTACTTGATCCGAGTATGCAACATGTTCTGGATCGTGTACCGGAAGGTCTCAGCGATGACCCGGATCTCTTTCAGCGTGAGGTCGCATTCGTCGAGCTGGCCCTCGGCTATTCGTTTATTGATTATCTCATTGACCAGTTGTTCGATTTTCTGCGGCGTAGGTTTGTCAAGAGTTCTGGAAGCACTTTCCACCGCGTCTGCCAAACTGATGATACCACACTCTTTAAACTGGGGTTTGGGCCCGCTGTACCGGAAGCTTTCTTCCCGAACATCCGGGATATCCTCTTCCCGAATATTCATGATCTTGCCACCTTCGCGCGCATCCTGTTGTTGCTGTAGGGCTCGCTTGTAGAAGTAAGCTACCATCGACGTCCCATGGTGCTGCTGAATCACGTCGATAATCCGCTGGTTCAGACCATATTTCAGCGCCAGGTCGACCCCTTCTTTTACATGCGCGACGATAATGAGCGCGCTCATGGTTGGCGCGAGATCGTCATGCGGGTTTTCATCGCCTACGATGTTTTCCGAAAAATAGTTAGGCTTTACCAGCTTCCCGATGTCATGGAAATAAGCACAGGCGCGGCACATGGTGCCATTTGCTCCCACCCGATTGGCAGCAGCCTCGGCGAGATCGGCAACTACGTCGCTATGGTGCCAAGTGCCGGGCGCCTCCAGGCTAAGCCGAAGGAGAAGCGGATGGTTGCGATCGGCCATTTCTATCCACGACATGTCGGTCGTGATCTGGAAAAGCGTTTCCAGTAGCGGAAGGGCCCCTCCTACCACCATCGCGGTAATTACACTGGTGAAGATCGCCGCAGCCGATTGCTCGCCGAACCGCGCCCAATCCATCTGATTCAGTTGCAGCCAGGGAATAGAGATGATGCCAAAGGAAAGTGCCAGCACCCAGGTTGCCAAACCGACGTAGAGCCCCGCTCGCAATAAGCGGCTGCGGCGGCGCACCTGGATGGTAACAAAAACCGCGATAAAGCCGCTGATCAGTGACATCACCAACAGGAAGGCATCGACTCCGCGGAACAAAATCGAGCTCCAGAGGCTGACAAATACCGCCGCATAGACCCCGTAGTTCTTACCAAGGAGGACCGAGAGCACCAACGGCGCTAGGGCGTAGGGGATCAGAAGCACGCCAAATTCCGGAGCTAATCCGCCTCTTGGGTCACTGCAAAAAACCATCACCAGTTTTGCTGCGCAGAGATGAAACAGCATGGTTCCGAAAACCAAGCCGACCCGGGAGTTCTTTCGAAAAGTCTCAGGATAATTGATCCAAAGCTGCGCCACGGCAGTCAAAAACACCAGAAGACCGATCAGAAAATACTTAGCCGGCTCCTGATTTAGCCCCGACAAAATCAAGAGCGCCAAAACCAGGACGAAGGTGCCGAGTATACAGGCCCTGACCCAGGGATTGCTGTCCAGCTTACGAATCCAATCCCTCTCGATCGGTTTTCGTCGCTGCTTTTGGCAAGCAAACCCCTTCTTTATCAACCGCTTACGATCGAATGAACCGAACATACGCTGCTTTGTGCGCCTAACCTGAAGTTATTTCCCAGATCGGGAAGAATCCTGTTTTGGCGTACCACGATACTCCTGATACGCATGAATGATCGCTTGCACAAGCGGATGCCGAACAACGTCCCGCTCGGTGAATTCCACAAACTCGATCTCCGGCGCGTTTTTAAGGGCACGCATTGCTTCAATTAAGCCGGAAGTCTTGTTGGGTGGAAGATCAATTTGAGTGTAATCGCCTGTTACAACACATTTTGAACCGACGCCGAGCCGAGTCAGAAACATAAACATTTGCTCTGCCGTCGTATTTTGGGCTTCATCCAAAATTACGAACGCACTGCTGAGTGTGCGTCCGCGCATGTAAGCCAGAGGCGCGACCTCAATAACGCCTCGATCCATGAATTTTTGAATCTCCTCTCCTGAAACCATATCATACAACGCGTCATACAGAGGGCGCAAATAGGGAAAGATCTTTTCCTGAAGATCGCCGGGAAGAAATCCCAAAGCCTCACCGGCTTCCACCGCGGGCCGCGTCAAAATGACCCGTTTGACCAGATCTCGTTTAAGAGCTTCCATCGCCATCGCCGTAGCCAAGTAAGTCTTTCCCGTTCCGGCAGGGCCGATACCAAAGACGAGATCGCGATTCTGAATTGCCTGCACATAAGTTAGCTGCTGGCTGGTCTTGGGACTGATGGGCGAACGGCGACCTGAGCTCAGGAGTTGCACACCAGCCAACTGCCCCAAAGGTTGGCGCTGATCACCGCTGGCAGCGTCCAGAGCGTATTGAAATTCGTGGCGCTGAATTTGCATTCCCCGCTGGCGCGCTTGCTCCAGTTGATCGAATACCTTTCGCGCCTTCTCGATATTGACTCGCTCTCCCTCGAGGCGCAGCCAACCATCTCGAGTAGTGACCTTGACGCCAAGGCGCTCTTCCAGGGCTTGCAATAACTTTAGGTCGTTGGCATACAAACTCTGCAGCGCTCGTCCGCTCTCAAATTGAAGAGTCTCGGATTCCACCATGCAGATAGCCAAAGCTATTTATAACCGTAAACCATCGCCCAATGGGTGCGTTCAGCCGGGGAACTGGCGATCTCGACGATGATGTAGTAAGTTCCAGTCGCTGGTGGAACAATGTGAGCTCCGGCGAATCGGCCATGTTGCCAAAAATCATTCTCCATCAGCCGTCCTCGATTGTCATAAATATGGATCGTGATATGAGCGGAGTCGATGTCTGTTCCGACGGCAAACCAATAGTCGTTCCCCTTAAATAGAGTGTGCGGGATTGCCTGCTGCTGTTTGACACCGAGGTCCCCACCCCACTGATCGTCGCGAACCAGGTATCCCTGTTTGGCGTACGGTTCCATCGCTTCCATCGCTTTCGCGATCGCCTCGTCCACAGTCGCAGACGCGTTTCCCTCAAATGCTAACAAACTGATGGCAATGATTAGTCGTCTCACAAATCCCGCCTCAGGCATTCGAGTTGATCGCCTTAACCATATCACTGGTAATTTCATGAATTTTTCTAACCGCAGCAGGACTAATCGTTCCGTTAATCAGCGGTGAAATTTCATTTAGACTCTTCTGAATTCTGGTCACCAGTTGGTTGCCTCGAAGCCGCGGCGGCATTCCGGCCAAACGTTCCTGAAAATATTTTAGTAAATCCGGCTGGTTTAGAAGGTCAGCTCCGTCGGGTGAGTAGCTTTTGCCCACAATGGAGGTGAGCACCTCGGTTCCCCTCAGCCAACCGCCCAAGCTGACCAAATGCGCCAGCTGATCGTCCCTAAGCTCGATCATAGCGTTTTTGACGTCGGACAGAGCTCCGTCCAGTTCTCGGCGTACTCCCAGCCAATCGCCATTATCAGCGTCACTCAAAATGGCATTCGTTCTCGCCAGAACCGTTTTCTCCACGCCGATGGCTCTGGCCAATTCGAGCACGTCGCGCCCGATCTGTTTGACCCGCTCTTTGTCCATCGCCTCAACGGCGACAAATCCTTCCGCCACCACTGAACCCAACAGGAGAGCAATTTGAGCGCGTGCGCCCCGGCTGTTGATATTCGGAGTCCGCATCTCGCCTCTCCAATCGGGTGTGCCTAGCTTGTCCAGAACATTAAACACCTCGCTAGGCAAAGGAACGACAACATCTTCCATCCTCGTCGCCGGAAAGCGGTTGAGATTAATTTGCCGGGGCGGAGCATCGGCTACCGCCAATCGCGCTAGGGCAATGACTAGCAGAGTCGCTAAAGAAAGCTGTGATCGGATCTTCATTGTTTATTAGGGTTCCCTGGTCGGATACAAGGCCATTGCGGGGCGGTTAAGGCTCCTTGGTCAGCCTGTACCCGGGAACACCGGGCCAGCCTAAAAGCAAAATGAAAATTCGGCAATCCTGCGAAATCTTGCGAAATCCAATGCAGCTGAAGAGATTCGATGAAATCGCCACCAATTTTTCGCGCAAGCGTCTATTGGTGATCGGCGACCTCATGTTGGATGAGTTCGTATGGGGAAGGGTCTCGCGAATTTCGCCGGAGGCGCCCGTTCCGGTCGTTGAAGTGGTCAGCGAATCTTTTTTCCCGGGAGGGGCAGCCAACGTGGCGCGAAATGTTCGCGAGTGCGGAGCTGATGTTTATGCGATGGGCATGGTGGGGAAAGATGCGTCGGCCGACCGGCTGCGGGCGATTTTGGAAGCGAACTCCATCCGATTGGATGCACTGGTGGCTGAGCCCGACTTCCAGACAATCGTCAAGACCAGAATCATCGCACGCCAGCAGCAGGTCGTCAGAGTCGACCGGGAACATGCCCACGCGGCATCGGCGGTAACCGTCGATCGCTGTCTCCAGCTGATTGCCGAGTTGCTGCCCAATATCGACGGGATCATTTTCGAGGATTACGGAAAGGGTTTTATTGGTCAATCATTTGTGAGCCAGGTCGTTGACCTCGCCCGGGCGGGGAAAAAAGTGGTTACAGCAGACCCGAATGCCCGGAACCCGATCGAGTGGAAGCGGCTCACGGCGGTAAAGCCGAACCGCAGCGAAGCCTACGCCGCCGCCAACGTCCCCTGGCATGAACCAGACACTGAGCCACTGAAGGACCCGAAACTGCTTGAAATCGGGAGGCGTTTGATGGAGCGATGGGAACCGGAGAACCTGCTTGTTACCCTGGGGGAGCAAGGTATGATGCTGTTCACCAAGGGGGCAGAGCATCACATCCCGCCTCGGGCCAGAGAAATCTATGACCTTTCAGGGGCCGGTGATACCGCCATCGCCCTGTTCACGTTGGCCTTGGTTTCGGGCGCCACTCCATTGGAAGCCGCTGAAATTTCTAACCATGCCAGCGGTGTGGTTGTAGCTAAATTGGGGACCGCCACCGTCACCCCCGCAGAAATACGGGAAAGTTTGAGCTTCCGCCATCCACAGTGAATAGATCCCGTTCCAAGGCTGTCTTTCTGGATCGTGACGGTACTCTGATGTGGGATCCGGGTTTTTGTTCGGACCCGTGCCAGGTGGAGTTGTTACCGGGTATACCAGCGGCACTGGCGCGGCTTCAATCAGCCGGATTCAAGCTGATTATTGTGACCAACCAAAGCGGCATCGGGCGCGGCTTTTTTACCGAAGCCGAGTTCTGGATGGTTCAGGATCGTCTGCAAGAGCTGTTAAAACCGGTCGAAATCGCGGCTGTCTATTTCTGCCCGGATCATCCGGATCGGGCGACTAACTGCCGGAAGCCTGGCCCCGGCATGCTGCTCCAGGCGGCCGAGAATCTCGATATCGATCTTTCAGCCAGCTTTATGGTTGGGGACAAAGAATCCGATGTGCAAGCAGGAGTACACGCTGGAGTACAAGCGGCCATTCGCGTCGATCCGAGTGCCGATGGATTAGCGAAAATCGGGCGGAACGTCTGGGTGGTGCCGGATTTGGAAGCAGCTGCTGATGTTATCTTACGACTTGGCGATTAGTGGTCGATCGTGGCAAAGGGTCGTCCGCCGAGAACGGAGTGGAGCCGCTTTGTAAGTCGCTAGCCGCAAGGAGTCTGTAACGAGCGGCTCCCGAGCACGGCCGCTGATCCTTGGCAAACCAGAGGGGCCTCCCACCAATCCTTGTCTACCGATTCAGGCAAAGACTTTAGACAGCGTTCCTCAGCAAGCCCTTCGAGCAAGGGATGCTTTCACGGCACAACCCATCAAAACAATCGACCAGGCCGCCATCTATACCTCGGACATTTGTCATTGAGTTTAGACCTTGCCTCGGTTACAAACACAACCCGATGAGTAGGGTGGCCGCTATCATCCCAGTGCGCTGGGGGTCGACCCGCTTCCCGGGAAAACCACTGCACGGCATCGCCGGCAAGCCACTGATTCAACACGTTTGGCGGCGTTGTGTTGAAGCCGATATTTTCGACCAAATCATTGTGGCAGCGGATGATATGCGCATCATCGAGACCGCTTTTCAGTTCGGCGCCGAAGTAGCACTGACGTCGCCGGCGCACCCTAGCGGCACCGATCGGATCGCTGAAGTCGCGAAAAAACTGAAGAACACTTCGATGTTTTTCAATATCCAGGGAGACGAACCATTAGTCGATCCGAAATTGCTTCGGAAATTGGTAAAAAAATTTCAACACAGCACCAAGACGGACTTGATCACGGCCGCTTGCCCTATCTCTTCAGAGGAGGCCTGCAACCAACACGTCGTCAAAGTGGTGACCGACCGCTCTGGACTAGCGCTTTTCTTCTCCCGCAGCCCGATCCCGTTTGCTGGAAATGGTGCCCAGACTCTGTACTTGAAACACCTCGGTGTTTACGGCTTTCGGAGGAAAGCGTTGCTTGATTTTGTCAACCTCCCGCCTTCACCCCTGGAAACGGCGGAACAGCTCGAACAGTTGCGTGCTTTGGAAAATGGGATGACAATTCGGGTCATTGTTTCAAAGACCAGCTCAATTGGTGTTGACACTCCGGAAGACGCTCGGTTGGTCGAACAATTAATTTTAGGAGGCAACGATGGGGCGTGATGTTTTCGCGCCGGGCGACTGCGATTCGAGCGATCTTTCCGTTTGAAGGATCACCCGAGAGATTTTGATGAAATTTATTTTTGTGACAGGCGGTGTAGTGAGTTCCCTGGGAAAAGGGTTGGCCGCAGCCGCCCTCGGGACACTGCTTGAGCGTCGCGGTTTACGAGTCACCTTACAGAAGTTTGATCCTTATTTAAACGTTGATCCCGGAACTCTAAGCCCCTTCCAACATGGTGAGGTTTATGTTCTGAGCGACGGGGCCGAAACTGACTTGGACCTTGGGCATTATGAACGGTTCACCAGTTGTGTACTGACTCGAGGCAATAACGTCACCAGCGGCCAGATATACGAAACCGTCCTGGCTAAGGAACGCAGAGGAGATTACCTCGGGAAAACCGTCCAGGTGATCCCGCATGTGACGGATGAAATCAAAGGCCGGATCACGCGTAACGCCGGAAGCGGACCTAGTGACGTGGTGATCACTGAGATCGGCGGCACTACCGGTGACATTGAAGGTTTACCGTTCCTGGAGGCGATCCGGCAATTCCAGCTGGAAGCAGGCGTCGAGAACGTCCTGATCATGCATGTCACCTTAATTCCCTATATCAAGGCGGCAGGTGAACTGAAAACGAAACCGTCTCAGCAGAGCATAGCGAAGCTCCGGGAAATCGGTTTGCAGCCGCAGGTGTTACTTTGCAGAACGGAGTGGCCGCTCGATCTGGAGATTCGACAGAAACTGGCTCTTTTCTGCAACGTTCCTCTCCACGCTGTAGTGGAAGTGAGAGACGTTGCCCATACCATTTACGAACTGCCCCTGACTTTACAGGACGAAAAGCTGGATGATACCGTTTGCCGGGCGTTACGCCTTGACACTCCTCCGGCCGACATGACCGAGTGGCGACGATTTGTCGAGCGGGTCGTTCATCCTCGTAAGCATTTAAAGGTCGCCGTGGTCGGCAAATACATTGACCTGCAAGATGCTTACAAAAGCATCTATGAGTCGATGACCCACGCCGGCGCCGCCAATGATTGCGGTGTCGACATCGTGAAACTCGATTCCGAAGATGTTACCGAGGAAAATGCCGCAAAGTTCCTGGGTTCGGTGGCCGGGATCATCGTCCCAGGCGGGTTCGGTGATCGCGGCATCGAGGGTAAGCTTGTGGCCTGCCGATACGCTCGCGAACATCGACTGCCGTATCTAGGGCTTTGTCTGGGCATGCAGGTAGCTACGATTGAGTTTGCTCGCCATGTCTGCGGCTTCAAGGAAGCCAACAGCACCGAATTCGACGAGAAAACCCCGGACCCGGTGATCTGCCTGCTCGAGCAGCAGAAAGAGGTACGGAACAAGGGCGCCTCCATGCGTCTCGGGAGTTGGCCAACCAAATTGGTTCCCGGGACTTTGGCTCATCGGGTCTACGGAGCCGATCAAGCAGAAGAGCGTCACCGGCACCGCTATGAGTTCAATTTGAAATATCGACCTTTACTGGAAAAAAATGGTTTTGTGATTTCGGGCACCAGTCCTGACGGCCGCCTGGTCGAGATGATTGAGCTCAAGGATCATCCCTGGTTTATCGCTTGCCAATTCCATCCTGAGTTTTTGTCGAAGCCCAACGCGCCGCATCCGTTATTCAAGGGTTTTGTGGCCGCGTGCCTGACGGGACTCGCCTAGCGGAGCTCGCTGGCGCTCGCTCCGGAATAGCAGATAGCAGATAGCAAATAGCAGAGGATGGTGTTGCTACCCCCGGTGGTCCGGGCGGAGCCGCTTTGGCGCGTGCACGCGGTCTCGTGGACCAGAAATAGCGTTTTCGGGAGAAAAGACTAACGAGTAGGCGGCTCCCGGGAATTATCCAGTGGGTTTCCGGCAATCTCTGGGTCCTTCTCGGGAGCAGCCTGCTGCCCTGCGAGCAACCATGATAACGTGCTTGCTACGCCGGCAAGCCCACGTTTGCACGCGCCAAAGCGGCTCCCCTCCAGACCGCCGGGGTAGCAACACCATCCTCTGCTATTTGCTACATGCTATCTGCTATTCTGGAGCGGGCGCCGGCGAGTTACCGCGTCTCCTCAAAGAGTTCGCGCCCGATCAAGATCCGTCGAATCTCCGAGGTACCTGCTCCGATCTCGTAAAGTTTAGCATCCCGTAACAGGCGGCCGGCAGGGAACTCATTGATATAACCGTTACCACCTAACGCCTGGATTGCCTCGAGGCTCATTCGAGTCGCTCGCTCGGCAGTGTAAAGAATAGCGCCAGCCGCATCTTTCCGAGTGGTTTTACCGCGATCGCAAGCTTTGGCCACGGAGTAGACATAGGCGCGACAAGCAGTTAGCGTCGTATATATGTCGGCGAGTTTCGCCTGCATCAACTGAAACTCCCCGATTGATTGGCCGAACTGCTTTCGTTCATGAAGATAAGGTACCACGACGTCGAGACAGGCTTGCATGATGCCAAGCGGCCCTCCCGCCAGCACTACCCGTTCGTAATCGAGACCGCTCATCAATACATTGACACCCTGATTGAGCGTGCCTAGCACATTCTCGACCGGGACTTCGCAATCGGTGAACACCAACTCGCAGGTCGGCGAGCCGCGCATCCCTAGTTTGTCCAACTTCTGAGCTACTGAAAAGCCCGGGCTTCCCTTTTCCACCACGAACGCAGTGATACCATGTGAACCGGCATCTGGATCGGTCTTGGCATAAACCACGAACACGTCGGCTTCCGAGCCATTGGTAATCCACATTTTGGTGCCGTTCAGGACGTAATTGTTACCTCGCAGATCTGCTCGAGTCCGCATACCCACTACATCCGAGCCGGCTCCAGTCTCGCTCATAGCCAGGGCTCCGACGTGTTCGCCGCTGATTAGTTTTGGGAGATATCGGGCCTTCTGATTCGCGGCACCATTGCGCTGTATCTGATTGATACACAAATTGGAATGAGCGCCGTAAGAAAGCCCCACCGAGCCCGACCCGCGGCTGATCTCCTCCATGGCCACGACATGCGCCAGGTAGCCCATCCCAATGCCGCCATATTGTTCTTCCACGGTTATCCCATGCAACCCGAGCGTGCCCATCTTTGGCCATAGATCCCGGGGAAATCGATCTTCACGATCGATACTCGCAGCCCGCGGTGCGATCTCGGCATCAGCAAAATCACGCACCGTTTCGCGCAACTGATCGATCTCAAAGCCAAGATCGAAGTCGAGTGTGGGGTAGCTTGATCTGGTCACAACGTTGAAGGGTGAGAGATGAGAAGTGAATGGTGATTAGTGGCTGGGTGCTGGGTTCAGAACATGGTAACACTTCAGGCTCAGAACATCGGTAACACTTTTGTTGTCTGGGGTACGGGTTTGCCGCGGTTTCTTGGTGTGCCGTGAGTATAATCGAGCCACGCCGGCCAGCGCAACTAGCGCACTGCTAGGCTTGTCTTCAGCTCAACCGCGCCGTAACCTCAAGACCACCCTCTCGGCGAACAAGATTTTAAGACACACCTTTCCGTTTCACCTCACGAATCACCCATCACCCCTCTCACTTCTCACCTTCACTTCTCATCTCTCACCATGAAAATCCTGGTACCGATTAAGCGTGTCGTTGATTACACCGTCAAGGTGCGGGTCAAGCCGGATGGTTCGGGAGTCGATCTGAACAATGTCAAGATGTCGATGAACCCGTTTGATGAAATTGGGGTGGAAGAAGCGATTCGCCTCAAAGAAAGAGGCATTGCCTCCGAAGTGGTTGTGGTTTCGCTGGGCTCAGGAGCTTGCCAGGAGACCATCCGAACCGCTTTGGCCATGGGGGCAGATCGCGGCGTTCTGGTAGAAACCGACCTCGAGCTTCAACCGCTTGGGATTGCCAGGTTGCTGAAGGCGTTAGTGTTGAAAGAACAACCGCAATTAGTGATCCTAGGTAAACAGGCGATTGATGATGACTCGAACCAAACCGGGCAAATGCTAGCCGGTCTCTTAAACTGGCCACAGGGTACGTTTGCTTCGAAGTTAGAAATCGCAGACGGAAGAGCCACGGTCACACGGGAGGTGGACGGTGGTTTGGAAACTCTGGAGTTACCACTGCCGGCTGTAATAACGACCGACTTAAGATTGAATGAGCCCCGCTACACCACGCTTCCTAACATCATGAAGGCGAAAAGACGGCCGCTGGACGTTCTCCAGGTCGCAGACTTGCCAGCCGAAGCCGTCCCTAGCATCAAGACCCTGAAAGTTCAACCGCCCCAACCCAGAAAACCAGGCATCCGGGTGTCCAGCGTTGAGGAACTGGTCAGGAAGCTGCGGGAAGAGGCGAAAGTCATCTAGACTGATTTCCTATGGCAATCTTAGTTCTAGCCGAGCATGATAATGATTCACTCAAGCCCTCGACTCTGCACACCGTAACTGCGGCCAAAAAGATTGAGGAAAAGATCGGAGAAGCAGAGGTTCATGTTCTCGTCATGGGCGAGAAAGTGGAAGCGGTAGCTAAGGCCAGTGCCCATATAGACGGCGTTAGCAAGGTTTTCCTGGCCGATGCTCCTCACCTGGCTGCCCAGACAGCAGAGGCTCTCGCGCTCCAGACCGGGCAACACCTTAATGCTAGTAACTACTCACACATTCTCGCTCCCGCCACCACATTCGGCAAGAATTTGGCCCCGCGCATTGCTGCCCAGTTAGATGTGCCACAGGTCTCCGGCATAAGCATGATATTGGATGCTCACACTTTTGTGCGACCAATCTATGCCGGGAATGCTTTGGCCACGGTACAATGCGAAGCCAGGGGCGTTGTTGTTCTCACTGTGTTATCTACGAGCTTCGACGCGGCCGGAACCACGGACACCAGTGCAGCAATTGAACCAGTGAATAAAGTGGTGCCAGACACGAGCGGCGTGCGGCTGGTTGGACGTCAGCTTTCCAGCAGTGAAAAAATCGAATTAACCTCAGCCCGAGTGGTAGTGTCTGGCGGCAGAGGGTTACAAAAGGCCGAAAATTTCAAATTGCTCGAGGATTTAGCGGCAAAATTACATGCAGCAGTAGGCGCTTCGCGAGCTGCGGTCGATGCCGGGTATGTGCCAAACGATTATCAGGTCGGCCAAACCGGCAAAATCGTCGCACCGGATCTATACATTGCAGTAGGTATATCGGGGGCGATCCAGCATCTCGCCGGCATGCGCGATTCCAAAGTGATTGTCGCCATCAACAAAGACCCGGATGCACCGATTTTTCAGATCGCTGATTACGGACTAGTAGGCGATGCCCTGGCGATCTTGCCGCAACTGACGGAGCAGCTGTAGGCAGCCATCGTCTGACGAAACGAATCCCCACCCGATGCTGACTCTGCCGGAAAAGCTTCTCTTCATCATCTTCGCGATACTCTCAATTTACTTAACCTATATCGGATTCAGCCAGATCATCGTCGCGGTCCGAAAAGGGCAACCGGAATACTACTCACGAAGCAACCGCCTTTTCGAGCGCATCCGGGAGGCGTTTGTCCGGACCATCGGCCAGACGCCCGTGCTTAAAAGCCGCCCACTGGTCGGGGTTTTCCATAGTTTTATATTTTACGGTTTTACCTTCTACTTGTTGGTAAACCTGATTGATCTGATTGAAGGACTTCTGCCACCGAGTTTTGCCCCGCTGAGTGGTTCACCAATTAGCAGTTGGTTTCGCCTCGGCTCCGATGTACTCGGGTTCCTGGTTTTGGTCGGAGTGATTTTTTTCGTCTGGAGACGTTTCGTAAGCCGAGACACCAAGCTCGAACGATTTAATGATTCCGTCCTCCTCCAGGCCGAGGTGCGGGCAGGCGGGATTCGGATGGACAGCTTAATCGTAGCTGGTTTCATATTTTTCCATGTCGGATTTCGGCTATTCGAAGCCGGATCACTTTTAGCGGCTGAAGGCCGGCTAGATCCCTGGCAACCGGTAGCAACGCTGATCGCTCGCGTCGTCGGATTTGGGCCCGATCGTATCATTGGCTGGCATATCGGCTGGTGGCTTTCGTTAGGATTGATTTTACTTTTTCTGCCTTACTTCGTTCGATCCAAACACATTCATATCTTTGTCGCTCCTATTCGCTTAGGGTTAGGACGCCGGGCTGCCACCGGCGAAAAGATAGGAAGCGGCGCTCTTGATCCTCTGAACTTCGAGGACGAGAACGTCGAGCAATTCGGGGTGGCAAAGCTGGAGCAACTCCGATGGAGTCAAGTACTCGACGCTTACGCTTGTATCCAGTGTAACCGTTGTACCAATGTTTGTCCGGCTCATGAGACAGGTAAAGCGTTGGCGCCATCCGCAATCGAGATCAACAAACGCTACGAGCTGAACTCGATTCGCGCCACGCTGGCGAAAGGAGCCGAAAGTCCACGGCCGGTTATGGAGTTTGCGCTGAGCGAAAGCGCACTTTGGGCATGCACCACCTGTGGCGCCTGTGTTGGGATTTGTCCGGTAGGTTGTGAGCCGTTGATCGATATCGTTGACCTGAGAAGAGACGCAGTGATGACAAAAGCGCAATTTCCCCAGGACCTCAACAGCGCTTTTCGAAACCTGGAACGTGCTGGTAATCCCTGGGGATTAGCTCAGGACAACCGGAAAGATTGGGCGAAAGAAATCGCTGCGCCAACTGTCGAGGAAAACCCTGACTTCGATGTTTTGTATTGGGTAGGCTGCGCGGGAGCGTACGATCCTTCCGCTCAAAAGATCGCCCGAGCGTTTACCGAGATTCTGCACCACGCAAAAGTCAGGTTCGCCATCTTGGGAAATAGCGAGAAATGTACAGGAGATCTCGCCCGAAGAGCAGGCAACGAATATCTGTATCAGAATTTAGGGGCAGAGAACGTGCAGATTCTGAATGCAGCACTGGGAAACCGAGACAAGCGGGTTGTGGCCACCTGCCCTCACTGCTTTAACGCGCTGGCAAACGATTATCCGCAGTTGGGTGGGAAATATCGAGTGATGCATCACACCCAGTTGATTAGCGAATTAGTGTCAGATAATCGGCTTCCAGAGCTGATCCTCGACGAGAATATCACCTATCATGATCCTTGTTACCTGGGCCGGCATAATGGGATCTACGACGCGCCCCGCCAGGTCTTAAACGGGCCGAAACGGATAATTGAGATGCAGCGAAGCCGGGAAAATAGCTTTTGCTGCGGAGCAGGTGGCGCCCAGTTCTGGAAAGAGGAAGAGCCGGGAAATACGCGAGTAACGGAAAATCGTTTTCAAGAAGCTCAGGCCACAGGCGCTCAGGTGATCGCCGCCGGTTGCCCGTTTTGTAAATCGATGTTGAGCAGCAGCGAGAGCGCAGGGGAAACCGGGGCTCCCCTGGTGCTCGATGTTGCAGAACTGGTCGCCGAAAATCTACGCAGGGTGAAATCGAAGTTGGGGATAGGGTGAAACGGTTCGCAGTTCGCGGTTGCGCCGTTCGCAATCCGGGTTGCGGAAATTGCATCTAATGATTCGTTCCATCGAGGCGCGAGCAAGGGTCTTTTCCGAAACGGACCGCGAGGACGTGAGCCTTCCAAATCAACGTGGCCGGGTTGCACCTGGACCTTGCCTTAGACTTCGCGAATTTCCGGCAACTCCCGGCACTTCTTTGTCTACCATTTGCCATCCATAATTTGCTATTTTCAGCTATATTTTGAGTAGAGGCGACATCTATGAGCACTTACGCAGCGCCGCTGAAAGACATGCAATTCGTTATCTGTGAGCTGGCAGGACTAGACGATTTGGTTACGCTGCCTGGCTGGCAGGAGATTGATTCAGATGTGGTCAAAACCATCCTGCAGGAGGCAAGCCGTTTTGCCGGTGAAATTCTCGCGCCGCTAAACCAGGTCGGTGATCGAAAGGGCGTCATATGGAAGGATAGCAGCGTAATCATGGGACCGGGTTTCAGGGAGGCATACCAAAGTTATATCGAGACTGGTTGGAGTCGCCTCGGATTGGACCCCGAATATGGAGGTCAATCGGTTCCTGGCGTAGTAAGCGCTGCCGTACAAGAGATGTGGAAATCGGCAAACCTGGCGTTTTCGGCTTGTTTTCAGCTTACCCAGGGCGCAATTGAAGCCTTGCTCTTACGCG
>JAFAVN010000535.1 GCA_019242435.1 Verrucomicrobiota bacterium
GGATTGCAGGTTTACCAACAGGTCCTGAATCTCATCAAGATCGCTAGAAGCCGATACCACAAACTTAAGTTGACAATTGTATCTTTGAACCCAAGCCCGGATAATCTCAGGCTGGAGGCGGCGTTTCTCATGCCGGTCGCGCCAGCCGTCAGTCAGTTCGGTATTTGGGGTTGAGTTACTCAATTTCGGGCTTAACGACGCCAGATCGCAAGCGATCCCATCGGGAGGTATGGTAGCGGCGGTTTCGATAGTGATGTGTTTGGCTTTCTCTTTGAGCCGGTTAGCTAATTCATGGATACCTTTCGCCACCATCGGTTCGCCGCCGGTTAGTACTACATGGCTGGCCGGAAAGCGGTCTATCTCGGCAACGATTTGATCGAGGGTCATTTCGCTGCCTTCCGGGTTCCAAGAAGCGTACTTCGTATCGCACCAATTACACCGCAGATTGCAACCCGAAGTGCGGACAAATACGGAAGGTATACCAGTTAATTCCCCTTCTCCCTGAATGGAATAAAAAATCTCCGAGATAAACATTAGCGCTTGGCCGCAAAATTTCGTCGGCCTACTGACACCCGCCTGCTCGGCGGGGTTAAAAAGATAGCACGGCAAAAGAAGGAGTCCACCCCGCGGGCGTCCGCATCTTGGTAGAGCGAGGCTCGCCTTCTCCCACTGTGCTCTACGGTTAGGTGTCGACTACCTGAGTGCCGGCTTTGCCGGCAGTGGTTCATTGGATGCATACGAAGTCGGATCCGGAACTCCGGCCAAGATAAAAGCTTCCCGACGCTCAACACAAGTCCCGCACGTCCCGCAGTGGATGCTGCCACCTTTGTAGCAAGACCATGTCTTTGAGAAATCGACTCCCAACCCGTGCCCGCGCGCCGCAACCTCCGCCTTGCTCAACAAGATGAAAGGTCGTAAGACCTCAATCCCGGCATAGGTTCCCAAGCGGATCGCATCCGCCATGGATTTCATAAACGCTTCGCGGCAGTCTGGATAAATTGCGTGATCACCGGCATGAGCCGCGATAACCAGGCCGTCGGCACCCCGACTCTCGGCAAAACCAGCCGCTATCGATAACATGATTCCGTTTCTAAAAGGGACCACTGTCTGTTTCATGGTCTCTTCCTCGTAGTGCCCATCGGGAATCGCTCCGCCGGACTTCAGCAAATGCGACTTGAATAGCTCGCCAACGAACTCTAATCGGATCACGCGATGCTCAATCCCAAACATCCGGCAGTGGTGTTGAGCAAACGGAATCTCCTGATGATTGTGTTTCGCTCCGTAATCAAAGCTGATCCCGGCAACAACTTCGTGCTCCTTGACCGCTTGATAGAAAGCGCATACCGAATCCATCCCACCACTAAGAAGGACTACCGCTTTCAATTTATCCCCCTTCAGTACTTCCCAGCGGTACTGCGCGGTTTCCCTCGCTTCCGCAATTCTCCGCGCGCTCGCACTCCTCGCGGGCCATGACTTGAGCCGTTCTCCTTTTCTGATCTCGCGCGAATCAAATCCCGGTTGTTCTCATCGCCGGCATCATCCGGGTAACGTGCGTCGACTGATATGCTGATTCCTCCACGAGCAGCAAACTCGCCGTAAACGATTGCCCGTCGTGGCTGGCACACTGTGACGACATCATCCAAAATCCGGTTGACGATCTCTTCATTGAAGCTGCCCGTGTTCCGATAAGACGCTAGATAGAACTTCAGCGATTTGGTCTCGATACAGAGCGCATTCGGAATGTACTCGATTGTAATGTGCGCAAAATCAGGTTGGCCTGTGATCGGGCAGACCGATGTAAAATCCGGACACTCAAAGCGGATCCAGAAACGCCGGCTTGCGTACCGGTTGGGAAATGTCTCCAAGGTCTTTAGGGTGGGCGACTTTGGGTGCTGAACCGTGGGTTGCCCGAGCAATGTCAGGGATTTGTACTTGGCATTTTTTTTAGCCGGCATGGGAAAATCCGTCAGTGATTATCCTCGTTCGAGGGGTCGCTCGGCTTGGACCCGAGGATCTCATCGAGCTCGTTCAAAACGTCAGGCGTCAGTTTTTCCGCAGCTTCGGCGGCCTTCAGGTTTTCTTGCAGCTGAGTAACCTTCGATGCGCCTAGGATGACCGTGCTTACATTTGGATTCTTCAGACACCAGGCGATGGCCAGTACGGCCGGTGAAAACCCCAGTTTACCGGCGAATTTACCGTAATTCCGGACTCGCTCCAGACGTTCCGGTTTAATCACCCAGTCCCGTAGCCAGCCATATCGCTCCAGACCCATACGAGCGTCCGAAGGTATGCCGTCGTTGTATTTTCCGGTTAATAATCCACTCGCCAAGGGAGACCAGATGGTAGTTCCGAGTCCGATCCGCTGGTAAAGCCGGGCGTACTCTCTTTCGACCTTATCCCGTTGGAGCAGATTGTAGTAAGGCTGTTCCATCGTGGGCGGTACTAAGTTGGATGCGTGAGCTACCGCATGCGCTTGCATGATCTCGTCTGCGCTCCACACGCTGGTGCCCCAATAAAGCACCTTCCCTTGAGTAATCAGATCCGACATTGCCCGGACGGTCTCTTCAATCGGAGTTTCTGGATCAGGCCGGTGACAGAAAAACAGGTCCAGATAGTCTACCTGTAACCGGCGTAGAGCGGCATGGCATGCCTCAAACACATGTTTGCGGCTCAGTCCTGTCTGATTCGGCTTTTGGGGTTCCGGAGCCGACCCAAAGAAAACCTTGCTCGAGACCAGCCAGCTATCCCGTGGCCATCCTAATTTTTTCAGGATCTTCCCCATCACCAGCTCGGACTGGCCGCGTGCGTAACCCTCAGCATTGTCAAAAAAGTTGATACCTCCTTCGTAAGCCTTGATCATCAGGGCTTCGGCGACATCATCGCCAATCTGATCACCAAACGTGACCCACGACCCAAAGGAAAGCTCGCTTACTTTGACCCCCGCGCTGCCAAGTCGACGATAATTCATTAATACCCTATCGCCCGGTTCCCTGGCGCGGCGCAAACGGAAAAATCGAGGAGCCAGGAGCCAGAATCTAGCTCCTCAGAAGAGCGTCCACTTGAAATTAACCCAAGCATAGGGTGCCGGTTTCACATCGTAGATCGGGCCGGCCCGGATGTAGTCGTATTCTTGCCTTAAATTGTAGCCAACTACCGCTTCGATATCGACCCCCTTCACTGGGTTGTAATCGAATCCGACTCCCGCCCGGTAATAGTAATATTCAAGGACCGCGTTATTGGTACGGTGATCATCCGTGGGACCGTTCCGATAGCTCGATCCGTTCAAGTCCCCCTGTACATAGAATTCCCATTTGCTGTTCGGTATGTAGCTTAGCCGAGGCCGGGGAAAGACGGCTCTCAAATTCCACTTATCGCTGATCTTCCAGTTCAAGCCCGCCACTGGGTAAACAATCGGATTCGTATAAACGTCAATGCTGCAGCCTCCGATCAGGTATAGGTTATCACTCACTTTCAGCCCGGGAGTGAGCCGAATGGGAATATCAAACGAGTTCTTGGTGATGTAAGCTCGAGTGTAGTAGAGACCTGGCTCAAGTTGGATCACAGGGTAAAAGTCGTCACCGTCCCAATACGAGAACTTGATCTCGCCGGCTAAACTCGTGAGCGCATAGGGAAATAGATTGTTCGAACGGGAAAAATTGATTCGATCCAGATCGAAGCCGAGCTGCAGGAAGTAATTCTGGTAAAGTTTGACGTTCTTGTACGCCTGGAGCTCGTACTCGACGTTCGCTTGGGAACCGAAATCCGCAGCTTTCATAATGCGGGCGCTTCCGGTATAGGATGTCGTTGCCTGAAAGGTCCAGGTCGGGTCCGGTGTAGGGCTGGCGGCGATCGATGCCGCCGCTTGAGACAATGTTGATTCGCCGGCAAAGGCGGTTGCAGAGACCAACGAAAGACAGCAGACCAAAAGTCCTTTTCTCATGTTGTAATCCTCTGTTCTCCACGAGCACCGGCAGAGCTCCGTCCGGATTCCAATTGTTATTGCCAACTAATTTACAGAGATTACCCACGGCAGTACAAGCTCGGTTCGCAACCTTTTACTCGGCCCGGATTATATTTTCGGCGTTTAGGGTGGCTGAGAAGTGGAGGAGTGCAGGAGTAAAGGAATGCGTCGGACCAACCGACCGTGAACACTATGGAGACGCTGGGCGGGGATAGCTCTGTCCCATGCTCTCCCGCCCATCATAAATTTCCGCACTCCTGAACTCCTGCACTCTTGCACTCCTCCACTTCTGGCGTTCTCGAACTCCTTGAACTCCACGATCTCCTTGCTTATAAGTCACCGCAATATCCATGAACTTGTTCCCCTACATCGGTATGTTCACTCTCTTCGCGATCATTGGAATCGTGATTTGGTTTCTGGAGCGCCGTTTGGTTCACGGGCCGTTCCGTAAGAAATAGAAACGAGAAAGCATGAACGCACGACTGC
>JAFAVN010000022.1 GCA_019242435.1 Verrucomicrobiota bacterium
CGACTGCTCTCCTGGAAGCGCGTTTTGACTCGGCCCTCTGATCTACGCTCAGCAGCCTAGCAAGCCGGCTAGGTCGATCATATTATCGGCTACAAAATCCCACGGGCCTTCCGGCCGCAGGTCTTTCGTTTGCCCAGGCCCGTATTCTGCCGGACGCGGCACGAAGGCAGTGTTGAGTCCGAGATCCCTGGCGGCCGCGAGATCGTAGTTGTGAGCCGCCACCATGATTGCCTCGCCCGGCGACAACTTAAGCAGCTTACAGGCGCCCAGATAAGTCTCAATGTCAGGCTTGTAGTGCTTAAACAGGTCGCAACCGAGGATGGCATCGAATGGTAAGCCGGCGAACTTTCCAAGATCGAGCAACAGCGAAAAATTGCCGTTCGAGAGCGGCGCCAGGATAAATTTGCGTTTCAGGCGATTGAGACCCGAAACACTGTCCGGCCAGGCAGACAGTCGATGCCAGAACGACGTGAGGTTATCGATCTCATCACTGCCTAGTGCCTCCAATCCGAATTTTGGGATCAACTCGGCGAGCGCCATTCGATGCAGCGCATCGAGATCGGTCCACGGAAGCTCACCTGAACGTACCCGATCCATCATCGGTTGATAGAGAGCACGCCACTCGTCCACTAGATCTGCCCAGGGCCGATCCCATCCCTTCTCTTCCCCGAGCTCGGCAAAAGCCTTAATCAGGCTAGTTCGCCAATCAACCAGCGTTCCGAAGGTATCGAACAACAGCGCTTTCATGGCTCCAGATTACCGAACATCAGGCTCACCCAACCATTACTCCAAAATTTCCGCCGCGTTAATTGCGTCGATCAACTGCCGCATCCGGCCGAAACTCCGGCGATGCGGACCGCAAACTAATCGTGGCAAGTGAAAAATGTCCGGTTCGTTCTTTTCCGGCTTTAGAGGCCCGCCGGCGGAAAGTGGTCGTCGCTCGAACAGATCGCTAAACGTCTGGTTTAATTCACTAATTGCTGCACTGGTAAGCTGCTTCTGTAATCGAAATACCAGCTGATCGCCCACCCAGCGGTAGGAATGGAAATTCCGATAAAACCCAACGATTTCGTCTACGGCCGCTTGAATATCATCGGTAACGCTGAACAGGTGGAAATCATCACTCGAAATGAGTCTTTCCTCCAAAAGATGAAGTCGCAGAAAGTTCGTCCAATTCTTCCAGTATTCGCCGCCCGGCTCATCTACCAGCACCATTGGAATGATGCGGGCCTTGCCCGTTTGCATCAGAGTTAAACATTCGAACCCTTCGTCCATAGTGCCGAACCCGCCGGGAAACAGCGCGATGGCATGACTCTCTTTAAGGAAGTTTAGCTTCCGAGTGAAGAAGTAGTTGAAGTTTATCAGTTTTGGGTCGCCATCAATGACCTCATTAGCCCGTTGCTCGAAGGGTAAACGGATGTTGAGCCCGAAACTGTGTTCTCGTCCCGCTCCCCGCTGGGCTGCTCCCATAATTCCGTCACCGCCTCCGGTCACAATCATGTATCCGGCCTCGCGCATCTCGGCTGAAAAATGCTCTGCGGCGACAAACTCCGGCGCAGTTGCCGGTGTTCTTGCCGATCCAAAAACTGCGACCTTTCGCACACCTTGGTACGGAGCGAAAACCTGTGACGCGGCCCGTAGCTCCTTTAGCGACCGATTGATCATCTTCAAATCGGCTACCGGGACGCGATCACGCCCCATACGCAAAGCGGTCACAATCATCTCCGCGATCAATTCCGGAGACGCCGTTACGCCCCAGTCAGCCACTAACTCTCTGATCCGACGATCGAATTCCTCGTTTCCCGAAGAGGCAAACGCCGAATGCAGAGCGGAGATACCGCCTGCTGTAAAATCTTGCACGCTCCAGATCTAGAACGGGATTTCGTGCTGTGCAAATAGGAGGTGCCGCCCGTTAAGCATTAGCTCGTGCTCAACCTCGTCCTCGAGTGGGAACCGGAAGGCTCGCCTTTCACCCGGTTACGTATTAATTTGGATATGCGCCCTCGTCACTGCCAATCCGGCTCGGACCGCCTGGCCGGCGGCCCTTTTTGGTCGCAACGAAAGCCATGCTGTTTGAGGGACAGGACACTAGAACACGGTCCGCAAAAGTCCATAGATCCCCACGCTCAGCGCGGCCAGCGAATCGCCGGCGATCAACCCACCGCCCACTAGTGACGTCGTGCTCATATCGGCTGGAAGATTCTCTTCAGCAGAACCCGATTTGCGCGCGGCCAACCGGCCCATCAGCCCATTGTATAGCGCTGCCCCTACGCCCCCGCCCGTCCACCAGAGCACGGTCGGCAACTCCACAAACCCGCCGAATGACGATGCATACGGACTAGAGAGGAAGACCGCGTCGAGCAAAAAGTCCACAACCCGACCCGTTCGCCTGTTGGTCACAAACCGTTTATATTGCGGGCGGCTTTTAATCAGCTTGCGCGCAATCTCGATCGCGAGACCTAACGCGATTCCCAGCTGCAGTGCTTGCATGACCTGCGGCTGCGAGGTCGTGATCCCCCTCAGCGCCCCAACGAATTTGAAGGTCATGGCGGATTGCCACTTTTCGGTCCCGGGCAAATGGGGATGACTGAACTGATCCTGCGTCAGGATCGGGTAAGCGCTCATAAACAGCTTCGCTAGCGCGACGGCTAGAACAGCCCCCATTGCAATCCCGATCACCTGATATCGAAATTGGAACAAGCGGTTAGTCCCAAGTCGCCAGCCGGTCGATCGGTCCTGCTGCATGTCGCCGCCTTCGGAGCAAGCGATCAACAGGATCGAGGCGCAAAGCAAGCCCACCCCGGGGTCCCTTAAACCGAGGGCGG
Organism: Verrucomicrobiota bacterium; assembly: GCA_019242435.1. Lineage (GTDB taxonomy): Bacteria > Verrucomicrobiota > Verrucomicrobiia > Chthoniobacterales > JAFAMB01 > JAFAVN01. The sequence goes on from JAFAVN010000022.1 coordinate 2,826, forward strand.
CCAGAATAAAGACACTCAGAACAAAAGCGCTCGAAATCGGGTTCCAATCCGAGATCCCCAAGGAAATACCATTTACTAGCACGAACAGAAAGGAGAGGAGAACGGCCACCACCAGATAGAACCAGGGTTGATGCAGAACTGCGCTCCCGACCACCACAATACCGGTCCCCCAAAACAGTATCCAAATAAACAAACCCAGCTGATTAATCCGCTTCCAATCTTCCTGCGCCGGCGCCGGTATTCTCTCCATATACCGGCGGCCCGCCTGGATCAGGATCAGAATGATATCGATGATAGCCGCTCCCAAGATAGTCCCTAACGAGATGATGAATCCGATCTTACGGAATGGATCATCCGGTCCAAGCCAGCCCATGCTGATCAAATGAGGCCGCTGCCACACACCAATCAACGCCACTACCAACGCGGGAATAGCGATCCGCGCACCTACGATCATACCGGCCCCGACGGTTGACGCCGAAATCCCGGCACTCCCGAGGGTCGCGATGGCGGAACTGGGCAAACCCAAACCGGCAAACCAGGGAATGTTCAATGAGGATACGCCCACGAGATAACCGGCGCCCATTCCTCCGCCCAACTTTGCAATGGAACGCCTGAGCAGATTTCTGTCCGTAAGAGCCCGCAGGATGTTGGCTACGGCAAAGCCGGACGGAAACATCAACTGCATTCGGTCTATCAGGATCGGCGTATAAAGCATCCCGACACCGACTCCGAACATGCCGATGCAAAGGTAATACAACACGAGTTGCCAGGCCGGCGGTTCGGGTAAGCCTAGCCACAGCATCGCTTGGATCAGCACGCCCATACCGCACATACCGGCCACGGAAGCGGCCATCGTCTGGATATAATTGGCGCCATGTTTTCCTTCTGGACCGTATCCCAAGGTTACCGCGCTTCCTAAAATCCCTGCCAGAACCTGGCCCCCGACAAAGAAGCCAATCGAAAAGTTCATGAACGCCGCGGAAATGCCTCCGAGCGGTCCCAACAGCAAAATCGCCACCGCGCCCAACAGTACATGATAACCTCTGGATCCGATTCGCGGTAAGAAGCGTACTCGACGATGGGTAGCGGATCTTTTATCAGTAGGAGGGGCCGTAACGGGATCACTCATAGGGTCTAGGGGGAAGAAGCAAAGATCATACCGAGCGTGTTGGCGGAGAGCAAGGTGAGAGGTAACGCGTGACAGGCGAATAGTGAGAAGTGAGCGGTGAGGACTGGGCTCCCTCGGACGTGAGCCCCAGAGGGATTGCCAGCCTGAAACCATCTTTCACCACTCACGAATCACTTCTCACTAATCATCTTTCGCGTCAGCGACTCTCGTGCTATGTGCACGGTTCCTCATGATCGTTATCCTTAAGCCCCATTCAAGCGAGCAACAAATCCGGGATGTTATCGAGGAGGTCGCGAAACTCGGATACACGCCGCACCCCATCCGAGGGGCGTTGCAGACGGTGGTGGCCGCCATCGGCGACGAGCGCACCCACCTCACGCTCGAATCATTGGACGCATTACCGCAAGTCGAGCGCGTGCTGCGCGTCCAGAAACGCTACAAGATGGTCAGTCGCGAATCTTCCGAGACTGATACGATAATCGACGTCAACGGGATCCGGATCGGAGGAGAGAACTTCGCGGTTATGGCCGGACCTTGCAGTGTTGAGTCGGAGGAACAGCTTTTGGTCACGGCGCGTGCGGTGCGCAAACGAGGGGCGACCATCTTGCGAGGGGGCGCTTATAAGCCGCGGACTTCGCCATACGAGTTCCAAGGCTTAGGTAAAGAGGGGTTGCGGATCTTGGATCTTGCTCGTCGGGAAACCGGTCTGAAGATTATTACGGAAGTCTTAAGCGAACGCGATGTCGAGCACGTGGCAAACACTGCCGATATCTTACAAATTGGCGCCCGAAACGCTCAAAACTTTCAGTTGCTCGTCGAATGCGCAAAGTCCCGCAAACCAGTGCTACTCAAGCGCGGTATGAGCCAACGTATCGAAGAATGGTTACTGGCTGCTGAGTATCTGTTGGTGAACGGCAACCCGCACGTCATGCTTTGCGAGCGCGGTATCCGAACATTCGAAACCTACACCCGCAACACGTTGGATCTCGCCGCCGTAGCGATCGCCAAGAAAGAATCCCATCTGCCGGTCATCGTCGACCCCAGCCAGGGTTGCGGACGGGCAGACCTGGTGAAAGTCCTATGCCGGGGCGCGGTGGCAATGGGTGCGGACGGCCTCTTGATCGAAGTTCATCCCAACCCGGCTGAAGCCCTTAGCGATGGCCAACAACAAATCGATTTTTCTGCCTTTGGCGACTTGATTGCAGAGCTGTCCCCTTTCCTCAAGGCCACCGGCCGCATCCTGGCGTAATCGGGTGCAAAGCTCAAGATTAGGGGTTCAAAGTTCGAAGTTTGACCCAGCGTACCGATGTGCCGTATTTGACCTGTGTGACCTCACGCCGTCGAACCTCCTGACCTGTCTGCACAACCGGAACCCAACTCCAGGCACCAGATTGCGAACTGTGAACTACAAACTATTATGAGGCGCTTCGATGTTGCAGTTATCGGCGGTGGCCCCGCCGGTAGCGTTGCCGGCTCGGTACTGGCTGGTCACGGCCGCAGCGTGGTTATCCTCGAAAAAGAGAAGTTCCCGCGGTTCCAAGTCGGTGAGTCGACCATCCCGGCCAGCCTGGAAACTCTCCATCGGATTGGGGTCAAAGAGAAGATCGATCAGGCTGGGTTTTTGATAAAACACGGGGGCGAGATCGTGTCAGCCTGCGGCAGTGCACGAGCAAAGTTTCTGTTCAAGAACGGTCTGAATCCCCGTTGGAAGTCGGCCTATCAGATTGACCGAATGACGTTTGACGACATTCTGCTCAAACATGCCCAAGGTCTGGGATGCGATGTGCAGGAAGGAACCGCCGTTGAGTCCGTTGATTTCACTCCCTCAGGTGTGGTTCTGCGCTGCAAAAACACCGGTGAAGCGTTGGAAGCAGCGTACGTGATCGATTGTTCCGGGAGAACCAGTTTCCTGGCCAACCGTTTTGGACTTAAACAACCGTTCCCACACCTAAAAAAATTCTGCGTTTATTCGTACTTTGAGCGAGCCGGCCACTCCAATGATCCGAACGACGCGTTCACCAGGATGATCCGAGCGAAGGATTGCTGGTTCTGGGTAATACCTATTGCCGAAGGCAGGCTCAGCATCGGGGCGGTCATGGACCTGGACACTTTTCGCGCTATGAAAAGCAGTCCGGAACAAGTTTTAGCTCGTTGCATCGAAGAACAACCGGAGGTGCGGCAATGGGTAGAAAATACGACCCGTTATCTGCCGGTCTACGCCACCGCCGATTTTTCGTATGCCGTGAAACGGCTCTTCGGAGATCGCTGGGTTCTGGCCGGCGACGCAGCCGGATTTATTGATCCCGTCTTCAGCAGCGGGATCTATATCGCTATCTACTCGGGAGAAAAAGCCGGAGACGCGGTCAACTCGGCGTTAGCTGACCCTGCCGGCAGAACAAATGCATTCCGACGATATGAACGCGC
>JAFAVN010000025.1 GCA_019242435.1 Verrucomicrobiota bacterium
CCCGGTTTTCTCCCTGACGCGAGCCTCCCTGGTATTGTCTGCCAGCGCCTCCTCCCTCTCGGGAACCTTGGTAGGACCTGCCCCCTGCCTCTCGGGAGCCTTGGAAGGACCTGCCGCCGGACGAGAAGCCGCCGCCCCTGGCCGCACCTTCGCGCGAAAAGCCGCCACCCCGCCCACCCCCGCCACCACCTCGAAATCCGTCACCCGTGGGTACCAAGGTAAAGAGAAAAACTAAGGCCATTTGAGCGGCCAAGACTGCTGATAGAGATCTGCATTTCATTTCTCGCCCTCTTTTTTAGGAGAGGCCGTAGGAGCTGCGCTACTAACCTCGTTTAGGAATTGGATTCGCTCCGCGCCGTCGGGCGGAGTAAAAGTAAAAAGCGCATCGGATATGGCGGGAGCCAAATTCCAGTCGGAGAGATCGGCCCAGAATTGCGGTTCCCCGGTTTCATCCTTGTAAGTAATCACAATCCGTCTGGGCAATGGTTCGCTGCCCTGTGCAATCCATGCCTGGAAATCGACACCACGAGAAGTTTGAGCGGCGACATGATCGCAGGGTACATCCATTATCGTGGTTGTTTCCACGTAGTCGGCCGACACCACGAGATTATCTAATTCACTCGGGAACCGGCTTAAGAACAGCACCGCCAGGGGTACTCGAATTTTGAGGTCGTCCGTGGCATACTTTATTATCTCGTCGAGGTTGCCCGGCCTTGGCAAGGTCGCGTAGAAATTGTTTTTGGCAGTGTAAAGGGTCAGATCGTGGCCGTTGAAAATGACTAACACTTTCTGGCCGTCGCTTCTCTCCACTTCAAAACGCAGGCGATCAGGACGGCTGACAATTACTTTGCGAGCCTCACCATATTCGATCTTTTGCCCGGATTCCTGAACCGCATCATAGCCATCCCGAATGTTCACGCTGAAACGCTCTGCATGGGCAAGATATTCGGTCATATTCTTGAGTATTGTCATTGCCCGTTGTTCGGATGGCGACGGGGTCGAGTTAGTCTCCTGTGCGATCAGGAGCGGTACCATCATCATCGGGGTCAGGAAAAATAAGGCGAAGTATAAATTCCGGTTATTCATTCAAGAGTCTTTCGTTGGGGGATTGCCAGTGATAGAGAAGAACACCGAGTACTGCTGCCCTTCGGTCTCACAGGGTGTGAATTGACTGTAAAACCGCCCGTCGCACGGCGTGTCCGGTGCGTTTACACAAAGCAGCCTTCTTTTCATTGAGGCTCCCGGGGAATAGCTCTCAGCGCAACGCGTAGAGCAAGTTTGCGCTTGCCTAATATGCCCATCGGCACTGGCGGTGTCTACTGGACTTTAGTTCCATGTCCAGTCTAACCCGGCTTCGAATCGACGGCTCTTTACAATCAGTAACCCGTTTCGCATAATCGGCGGCGAATTTCTCTCCTCCTATGTGCGACCAATGTAAGACATCATTCCCCCCAAGCAGTCCGGGTTTACCGCGTCGCAATTTTCTGAAAATCTTAGGCGCAGCGTTATCACTGCCGGCAACTCTGCGAGCAGCGGAAAAAGGTCCGCCACCGAAACCGCAAAACGTGCTCTCTCCGGATGCGGCTCTCAATCGCCTCATCATCGGAAACCATCGTTACATAGATGGAACGATGCGGCGTCACGACTTTGCCACCGACCGGCCAGCATTAGCATCAGCTCAAAATCCGTTTGCCGGAATCCTGAGCTGCGCAGACTCACGGATCGGGCCTGAATACGCTTTCGATACCGGCCGCGGAGATCTCTTCGTCTGCCGGGTAGCCGGCAATTTCGCCAATGAAGACACTATCGCCAGTTTCGAATACGCGGTGAGCGTTCTGGGTACGCCCCTTATCTTTGTGCTTGGTCACCAGGCTTGCGGGGCGGTGGATGCAGCCATCAAGCAAATAAAAGACGGGGTGTCATTTCCCGGTCATATTCCGTCGCTGACGTACGCTCTCACCCCGGCGGTTGACGCAGCCGGCAAGGATCCCGGCGATCTGCTGACGAATGCGATCAAAGAAAACGTGCTGCTAACGGTCCAAAAACTGCAAGCAGCCGAGCCAATTCTCAGCGATGCGGTTAGCAACCAGAAATTGAAGATCGTTGGCGGCGTCTACGATCTTCACACCGGGAAAGTGGAGTTGGTTAGTTCTTAGCGAAGCTTGGCCAGCAGCTGTTCCCCTTCGCGCTTGGTTGCCGCGTTTTCTTTCTCTTGGTCAGGCATGTCGAGGCCTTTTGCAATGAACCGTCTTGCCTCGTCTTTTCGGCCCATTTGCGCGTAGACAGTACCCAATTCGATATAATGAATGGGGCGCGCCGGATTCAGTTGGATCGCTTTCTCAAAACAGGTCACCGCTTCTTCATAAGTGGCAGCCGGTAACGCTCCGAATGCAGCTTGGGCCATGCCTCGACGAAACGGATCTAAATCGGCCAATCCCTTGTACCATCTTCCTAACACGTGCCAAGCCAAGTCATTGCGCGGATCGAGCTCGATGACCTTGTCGAGAGCGACCTTGATAATGTGCACTGCATCGAACCTTTGCCGATTTCCCTCAAACGGCTGGAGCTCCCCGTAGCTAATCGCAACTGCTAATTGCGCTTCAGGATCGTTGGGTGCAAGTGCGGCCGCTCGTTTGGCATAATCAACCGCAACGCCTCCCAGCCGAATCTTCTCCGCTTGATCAGCGGCGTCGCTCATCAACTGGCGGTACTCGCGGGAAATATGCACAAGTAAACGGGTGTTATTAGGGTCCAGCTTTTCCGCCGGCAGATAATATTTCAGAGCTTCGTTCGCTTGCATTTTGGCATAGAACAAGTCGCCCTCCGCAATCAGTACACTTGCGGGCTCGGCTTGGAGCGCCCTGCCGGTAAACAGCAGCGCCACAAACACCGGAAAGGCTTGCGGAAAGACATTCTTCATAATCTTAAGAACGGAAGTCCCGAAAAAACTGCGCCAGCCGCCGCTCGGCGTGCCATCTTAGCGTACCTGAGCGGATCGGCAACCTAAAACCGCTTAGCCCGGCGATCTCGCGGATCCTGAGGTAGCTTTCGCGGAGACGGGGGTTCCCCGAGAAGAGCGATGGATAGGACCGGCGGTCAGCTCAATCAACCGGCCCGCATTCAAGAGCTCGGCTTCGCTAAGCCGAGGTCCAACCAGCTGCAGGCTAGTAACCGGAAAATGTTCGCGAACTAGCGGCACTGGCACAACCAGCGCTGGGTTCCCGGCAAAATTGACCGGCACGGTATTCTGCAGGTTCAACACCTGTGCTTCTAAAAGCGCGATCCCGCTGATGTTCGGGATCCTTGGAGGTATGACCTGCAGCGTCGGCAACGCAATGAAATCGACCTTTTGAAAAACCCGGTGCAGTGTGTGCTGCCATGCGGCTCGTCTCTGCAGAGCGGCTCGATATTGAATTGGGTATAGCAGCCTCCCTAGAAGGATCACGGCTTTGGTCCTGGCTCGAACTCCCCATTTAAGTAGGTATTGCCCCTCGCTGATCCATGCCCCGGCGGCTGCCAAAGTGTTTCCGTCCTTCTTCGCTTGATCCCACTTCGACTTGAATTCGTTATCCAGGGGGACAACTTGAAACCCTGCTGCTGCGAGAGCCTTATCGATTGCCTGGTCGATTTTAGGGTCCGTACCGCTCAAGTACAGCCTTCCAACCCTGATCTGCCTGCCTGAGGGTTTGGCACTGACCGCCGCATCGTATCGGGCGGCAAACCCATTTTTCAAAAGATCCATTCCTAAGACGACATGGGCGATATCTCTGCCCATCGGACCGACAGTATCGAGATGTTTGGGCTCAACCGGAAAGACTCCTTTCAGGGAGATAAGCCCGAAGGTGGTTTTCAGGCCAACAACGCCGCAACAAGCCGCCGGAACGCGAACCGAGCCGGCCGTGTCAGTACCGAAAGAAACATCCGCCATACCGTTCGCAACCGCTACCGCCGAACCGCACGACGACCCCCCGGGAATCACGTGATGCCACGGTTTAGTAAAAGGGTTTCTAGGCGTCCCGAAGTATTCGTTCAGCCCGGACGGCGCCACGGCAAATTCACTGAGATCGGTTTTACCTATGATCCGGACATTCCGCTGCCGAGCGATGGCCAGGCATGCCGCATCATGCAAGGCTGGCGGACTGGTCTTTTCCACGTATTCGGACCCGGCACTGGTCACAACTCCTTTGACGTCGATATTGTCTTTAACCGCCAGTCTGAGCTGCTGATCGTTTTTAGGGGGAGGCCAGTAATCAATAAAGGAGTGATGGTGCGTGCCGGGATCGGATGGTTTCTCCGACACCGCGCAGCCCCCGACGAAAATTGATAACCAAAACCCAAGCGACAGCGGTAGGGCCGGCAGGAAACATCGTTTTATCATGTGGCACTGCCTTTTAGCACGGAGATAGAAATGGTCCACAGATTCCTTACAAGATGGTTGAGGCCCATCGGCGAGGCGCGACTCATGATAGCAGGCTGTTGAGAGACGGAGGTTTCTGTCCCGCAGGGACTTGAGAGCCCAGAGAGAGGTTTTAAGTCCTAGGGCCTAAGCGTCGCCTGCCGAGATCGGAGGGGAGCCGCTTTTGGCAATCACTATGGCCGCGACCCTCTTGGTCCTGACGCGTTTTCAGCCTGCGAGCGTGCCAATCAGCGCCCCGACTCCGCCGGCTGTTTCGCTACCAGCGACACACCACTGCCGGTCCAAGCCGGCACTTCGGCCAGTTCCTGCCGGATAAAGAGATGATGCCAGAGTTGGGTCGCGACCACGGCAACTAACCCCATTTCCACCGAAAGGCGTTCCAGGGAGCCGGCGCGCAGCTTACGAAAAGCCTGACTCCAATGGCGGACCTCGGTCACGTCGAAATAGCCCGTTCGCCGGAGCGATTCCTCGCTCAGGAGTTGGGCGACAAAGGGGGGCTCGGGATGGATATGAAAACTATCCAATGGTGCTCGAAAGATAGCCTTGGGCCGTCCATACACGGAGCGCGGCAGCCAGCGCTCAGCGAGAAGACGCAGCAAATGTTTGTCTCGAAAACCGCGCAGCTTCCATCGCGGATCGAGAGGAGCGAGAAAACTGAAGACATCCTCATCCAGAAACGGGTACCGCACTTCCACGGAAGAATGCATCGCTACGCGGTCGCCCTTCGCTTGGAGAAGGAGCCCGGCCAATGTAACCCGAGCAGCAATCCAAACGCCGCGATTGATCGGGTGCCATCGTTTTGCCCGCTCCAGCGGCATTTGAAGATCAGCCCAGGGATTGTGCTTCCACAAGACCTCTCGCATTGGCTCGGCGTAGAAGCGCAGTTTCGAAAGAGCAAGAAGCCCGTACGCGTCGATCCATGCGTTGGGACCTCCGATCGCTTGTTCAGCTCGATGTCGAAAACCCAGCGGATACTGCGGCACCCGCTTTAGTCGAAAGTATCCGCGACGAAGCCCACCACTGAGCGAAAGGCCGGGCAAAATATCGAGGTAACTGAGCAGCTTAGCCAGTTTGTACCAAGGATAGCCAACCAGCCATTCGTCGGCGCCTTCGCCGGTCAACACCACTTTCTGCCCATAAGCGTGAACGCGTTGCGCCAGCTGCAGCAAAGCCGCACACGAAGTGTCGATCACCGGCGCCTCGGCCGCGTGGATCAAACGAGGATACGTGTGGACGGCGTCTTGAGTCCGAAATTCCTGAACGATTGGGGCTTTTGTACCAATATGCCTGGCCACGAGGCTGGCTGCGTCGAGTTCGTCCAACCCAGGGGCATCGACCCGAACCGTATAGGTATTGATAGCCGGGCCTTTAGCGTGGCAGGCGAGTGCGGCGATGACGCTGGAATCGACTCCACCCGATAGGTAGGAACCGACCGGCACGTCGGCCCTCAGGCGTTTTTCGACTGCTTCCAACAGCAATTGCTCAAAACGATCTACCAGGGCGCGTGGTTCTCCGCTATCTTCTTTTCCTCGGTCCGGAAAGTCCATCTGCCAATACACCCGCTCCACGACCTCAGCCGCCCTTCGAGAGTCGCTCCTGGGACTGATCTTGAGAAAATGACCGGCAGGAAGGAGCTGGACACCCTCGAAACAGGTGATTGGCCCAGGCAAAGCGGAAAAGGTAAAAATATGGTCGATGCCACGGAGATCAGGCTGGGCGGGTACCATACCGGATGCCAGTAAAGCCTTGATTTCGGATGCAAAAAGCAGCCAGTCCCCTTGTCTAGTCCAATAGAGAGGACAAATGCCGAAACGGTCGCGCGCCAGCACCAGGCAATGCCGGTTATCATCCCATAAAGCGAAGGCAAACTGGCCTCTCAGGTGTTTAAACATCTGGCACTGGCTCTCCTCCCAGAAGTGTGGGATGATCTCGGTATCGCAATGAGTGACCAACCGATGCCCCCGGGACTCCAGTTCGGCTCGCCTTTCCGGGTAATCGAAGAACTCGCCGTTAAAGACCACAAAAACCGAGCGATCTTCATTGGCGATTGGCTGTTGGCCATCAGCCAGGCCAACGATGCTGAGGCGCCTGGAACCTAAAGCGAAATGAGGACGCCGTAGGTACCCTTCTTCGTCAGGACCGCGGTGAATGATCGCCCGCGTCATCGCATCAATTATGTGATCTGATACCTTGCGGCGGCCCGAAAGATCGATAATACCTGCGATGCCACACATGTAACTGTGTTATACCACGTCATTGACTAATTAGGATTTAAATCTATACCCTGCTACTTCCGTCCGAATCAGGACGGCTCCCCACACACATATGCCCAAGGATCGAATTGCAATCATCGGTATTGGCTGCCGCTTCCCTGGTGGCATAAATGACACCGAATCCTTTTGGAAGTTACTCATAGAAGGCCGCGAAGCGGTAACCGATCTACCGGCCGATCGTTGGAATATCGATAGATTTTTCGATAGCGAGGCTGGACTTCCCGGGAAATCCATCGCTAAACGCGGGGGTTTCTTAGAGAATATCGACCGGTTCGATGCGCAATTTTTTGGCATCTCTCCCCGGGAAGCCCCCTACGTTGACCCGCAGCATCGGCTATTGCTCGAGACTGCCTGGGAGGCAATCGAGGACTCAGGAATGGTCCTTGATCTCGAGCACGGGACCGACCTGGGTGTGTTTGTCGGCATCTCGCACAATGAGTACCAAGGCATTCAGGGAACGCCTTTTGACCACACCGGCATCGGCCCGCACTCACCGACCGGCTGCGCCCACAGTATCGCAGCCAACCGAATCTCTTACTGTTTGAACCTACGCGGACCCAGCGTGGCCATGGACACCGCGTGTTCATCCGCGCTAACCGCGGTCTATATGGCGTGCGAGCATATTCGGGCGGGCCGGGGCGATACGGCACTGGCCGGCGGGGTGACGGTGATCATTACTCCCGGCGGTTTCATTGGTTTTTCTCAAGCCTCGATGCTGTCTCCGGACGGCCGTTGCAAAGCATTTGATGCTTCGGCCAACGGTTTTGTTCGCGGTGAAGGAGCCGGCATGGTGCTCCTGAAAAGGCTGTCGCGAGCATTGGCAGATGGCGACCCGATACAGGGCGTCATCGTCGGGACTGCTCTTAACCAGGATGGTCACACGAATGGAATTTCGCTTCCCAGCGTCGAGGCGCAAGCCAAGCTGGTCTCTGCAGCCTGCGCAGATGCCGAAGTTTCTCCGTCCGACATTGGATTCCTGGAAGCGCATGGCACAGGAACTGCCGTAGGCGATCCCATCGAGGCGCATGCGCTCTCGAATGCGCTTTGCCAAAACCGGGCACCGGGGGCTCCCCTGCCGATCGGTTCGGTGAAAACGAACCTCGGGCACCTCGAGACCGCTGCCGGACTGGCCGGCTTGATCAAGGCAATGTTGGCACTCAAACACGGGTATATCCCAGCCAGTCTGCATTTCGATACACCCAGTCCTCATATTGATTTTGCCGCATTGAAGCTCCGGGTACCTACATCGCTGGAGCCATTCCCCGAGACGGCCGGTCCACGGCTGGCAGGGGTTAATTCGTTTGGGTTC
>JAFAVN010000492.1 GCA_019242435.1 Verrucomicrobiota bacterium
GTTGTTGCTGCGGATCGAGCTCTCTTTGGCAAAGCGCTTTTGTTGAATCAAACGAGCATGCCGGACTCGATCGCGGATAGCAGCCGAGCTTTCTTCTTCGGCGACACTGGTTAACTCGTTCATCTCGATAGCCGGAACCTCAACATGGATATCGATGCGATCGAGTAACGGACCGGATAATCGGCTGCGATATCGTTGCACCTGAACGGGTGAGCACCGGCATTCCCGGCGCGGGTTTCCGTAGTGACCGCATGGGCAAGGATTCATAGCAGCCACTAACATGAAGCTCGCCGGAAAGGTCATGGAACCGGCAGCCCGAGAAATGGTGACTCTGCCGTCTTCCAACGGTTGGCGCAGCACTTCCAACGTGGACCGGTGAAACTCCGGGAGTTCATCCAGAAACAGAACCCCATTGTGAGCAAGACTAACCTCGCCGGGGGACGGCTGAGCCGAACCGCCAAGGAGCCCAGCATCCGAAACCGTGTGGTGCGGGCTACGGAACGGACGTTCGCTAACAAACTGACGCGAACCATGCAATATTCCGCAGAAACTATGAATCTTGGTGGTCTCGATTGCTTCCGCCAAAGTGATCGGCGGCAGAATGGTGGGCAGCCGTTTCGCGATCATCGATTTGCCGGAACCGGGCGGACCAATCATCAGAAGGTTGTGCATGCCGGCGGCAGCGACTTCCACCGCCCGTTTGACGTGATGTTGGCCGCGCACCTCGGCGAAATCATCTTCGTTACGAGCAGGCACAAATGGAGGCTGATCTGCCACAGGTTCAAGAATGCCATCACCGCGCACAAACCGAACCACTTCGCTCAAGCTATTGGCACCGTAAGCAGACAGGCCGCGGACCGCAGCTGCCTCATAGGCGTTCTGACGCGGCACAATCAAGATTTCCCGCCCCCGTTTCTTTGCCTCCAGAGCGATCGCCAAAACCCCGCGGACCGGGCGAAGCTCACCGGAAAGCGCCAATTCACCCGTTAGACAGTAAGGGGCAAGATCCGGGATCCCGTTCTGCTCGTTTACCTTTAACATTCCGAGCGCAATGGGAAGATCGAAGCTAGGACCTTCCTTACGCACCGTGGCAGGTGCGAGGTTAACCGTAATTCTGCCGGATGGCCAACGGAGCGCGCTGTTGGTAATGGCGGAGAGCACCCGATCCTTACTTTCGCGCACCGCCGTGTCAGGGAGGCCAACGACCGCAACCTTACCGATGTCGCCATAGCCGACGTGCACCTCGACTTCGACCTCAAAAGCATCAACTCCGACCACCGCTGCGGAATAGACCTTTGAAGGCATAACAATGGTTGATTCTGTTGTAATATCGCAACATCCGCAAGCTTTGTTTTGAGACTTAATAACTCAAATCGAATGTGTTCGTTTCCATTGTCACCTTGTCGTGGCCTGGTGTAACCTCTGCTGTCCGTGCTCCGCCGGTCCGACCCGGTTCGATAGCACCAAGCTCACTGGTTAAGCATCCGGCCGCCAGCCCCGTCAACAGACCACTCCCAAATGCCTTCCGCCCGTCCGCCGTTTTTGCACCTTGGGAATGAGGAGGCTCGCGGTCCCGGGGAGGTTCTTTTGATTACACAGGCTCAAGTTCGAATCATCGTAAGGATCATTTTAAAACGCTGCAGCGCTTTGAGCGCATGCGGCTGATGGGCGGGCATGAGAATCAGCTCGCCGCCGTGGATCTGATGCGGTTTTCCGGCGATGGTAATTTCTACCTTCCCTTCCAGTACCTGCACCAGCGCGTCGAATGGGGCTGTATGCTCGCTCAAGCCTTGCTCTTGGTCGAAGGCGAAGATAGTTACGGTGCCGCCTGAGCTCTTCATGATTTCGCGACTCACAACTGAGCCTTCCTGATAGTTTACTAGCTCGGCGGCCTTGGCTACTGCCGTTGGAAGCAGCTTTGACCTCGGTTTTGGGTTTGGTTCCATGCTCAATCGGTTATTGATTTCTGGTAGTACCTTCTGCGCCCTCTGCAAGCGCATCACCGCTTTTCGAACAGCGGCTCGGGGCGACCTTTGGTGAGATGCCTCGGGCGACAAAGAACCAGCGGAGACAACCAGGTTTGCGGGAAAACTTTATTCGCGTTGATTTGGTGCAGTCGTAGTCTGTTTAGATCCGGGGTAAATCCGGGTATTCGCAATTCCTTTTACGCCCTTTTGCAGCTATCCTATAGGCGTCTGTTGATCTTTCACCACTGACCCGAGGCCCCCCGATGAATCTCACCCAGGACGAAATACGAACCTTATCTGATAAAGCCGCCGCAGACGTGCTGAGCAAGCAAGGCACCCGAACGGGCACACGTACCGGCTGGCTGATGATCACCACCATCCTCATTGAGGCATGGGATCTTTACTCGATCTCGTTTCTGCTAGTATTCATCAAGGACGAGTTCAAACCAGACGCTGCCTTACTCGGGTTAGCTTCGGCGTCGGTACAACTGGGCGCGTTACTCGGCGCCGTGATAGGCGGTTGGGCAGCCGATCGGGTCGGACGCCGGTGGGTTTTCCTTACCACCATGGCGTTGTTTGTCGTTCTCGCGATAACGCAAGCATTCTCTCAGAACATGTGGGAACTAGTGATTATCAGGTTCTTTCTTGGGGTACCGCTGGGGAGCGATATTGCCTCCGGTTACAGCTATATCATGGAATCGATGCCAAAAGGTAAACGCGAAGTGATGGGGAACCGTTGGCAAGGCATGTTCGGTCTAGGCGAAGTCGCCTGTATCATCGTGGTGACGATTATGTATTTGAGCGGCATGAATCACGATTTACTCTGGCGGCTCGGTCTTGCATTGGGTGCTGTCCCCGCGCTTATCCTTTTCCTGATGCGGCTCGATATTCCCGATACCGCACTTTCGCTGATTCAAGCCGGCAAATTTAGACAGGCGAAAAAGGTCGCCAGCCAGATCTTCAATGATCCGCTAGAAATGTTGCCTGATGAAGATTACCAGATTAAACGGCCGCGCACCCGCGACTTTCTAGCTGATATCTGGAAGGACCCAATTCGGCGGCGAGCCAGTATTTACGGCTGGATCTCTAACGCTGCCCAAGGAATCGAGTTTTCCGCATTCGGATTTTATCTTCCAATGATTTTCCTGATGAGCGGTGTCTCGGGGCTGGTAGGAACGAATTTCTTCCTGGCCGCGATTTACACCCTCGCAACCATCAGCGGATTTGTTGCTCCGATGATCACGCCGAAACTAGGTCATCGCGGTATCTCCCAATGGGGTTTTGGCGGGACTTTTCTTTCCCTGGTAGCTGCCGCTATTTTCCTGCAACTCGGTTGGAAACTGCTGGTCCCGCTAGCCGCCGCTTCCCTGATGTGGTTCCATTACTGGTCTGCCTCGAATGGAATGACCATCTGTTCGATGGTCGCACCATCCCGCTATAAGGCGACGGCCTCCGGCTTTGGCTATGTCTTCGTCAAACTACCTAACTTCCTTACCATCTTCCTGTTCCCAGTCCTGTTTGAACTTCTGGGGATAGCCCTGGCCACTGCGTTAGTTTCAATCTCATCCCTTATCGCTTTCCTGGCTGCCCACTTCATCTTACCCGAGGTCTACGGCTACATCGAACACCAGAAAGAGCAGAGCCCAGCCGTCATTGGTGAACGGTGAGAGTTGATTCGTACCCTGAGCGCAGCTCTTAGAAAAAGGTTGACCGGCTGCTGACGGACAGCGGTTAACACTGCTTTACCCATTTTAAAGCCTTGACTTGGTACCATTCGGTACCATAGTTTGGTACCATATGGTACCACGTTCCCGAACGGGTGGTGAAGTCTTCCCGGCTAAGTCTCACCCGGGCCTTCCCGCGACCAGAGCAGCGGCTGACTGCCGGCGATTCCAATCAACCGAAAGCCATGCATAAAAATGCCCGACAGCAACGTCTGCTGACCGCGCCGGTACTGCCATTGCTGTTGCGACAGGCTCTGCCGATTATTGCCGTCCTCGTCTTACAGACATTGGTTGGCGTGGCCGAGACCTTTTACGTAAGTTTTATCGGCACCAATGCTCTCGCCGGTGTGGCCATGGTTTTTCCCTTGGTAATGCTGATGACGATGATGTCCGCAGGTGGAATCGGTGGTGGAGTAGCTTCTGCGGTCGCGCGCTCGGTAGGAGCCGGGAAAACCAAGGACGCGGATGCATTGGTCCTACATGCACTGGTCCTGGCGATTGTTTTCGGGTTGATTTTTATGATCGGAGTCGTGGCTGGCGGCCCGGTATTGTACCGGGCGCTTGGCGGTACGGGCCGCGCTCTAGATGCTGCGTTGATTTATTCGCGATTCGTCTTCATAGGCGCAGTGCCGATTTGGATAGTCAACCAGCTGGCAGCGGCCTTGCGCGGAGCCGGCAACGTGCGAACGCCGGCAATCATCAGCTTCATTGGGGCCGGCGTTTTGATTCCTCTATCCCCTGCCCTGATCTTCGGTCTCAGGCCGTTCCCAGCTCTCGGCATTGCGGGCGCAGGGACTGGGCTTACCCTTTTCAATTCACTGGCGGCGCTTGTGCTGTTGCGGATCATGATGTCGGGACGAGCCGGCCTGACCCTAAAATGGGCCAGGCTAGAGCCCCGCTTGTTCAAACAGATTCTGGGAGTCGGCCTGCTGTCAGCTGTTGGTACATTCCAATGGAACGCCACCGTGGTTTTAATTACCGGATCGGTTGGCCTTTTCGGGGCGAGCGCATTAGCCGGCTACGGTACGGCTTCCCGGCTCGACTACGTATTAGTTCCACCCTTGTTCGGACTCGGCACAGCAGTGGTAACACTCGTGGGGGTCGCCATCGGAGCGGGCGATCGAGCTCGCGCTCGCCGGGTGGCTTGGACCGGCGCTCTGTTGGCCTTCGCCGCTACCGAGACAATCGGCCTCCTGGTGGCGTTCGCTCCGAACCTCTGGCTCGGAATATTCAGTCATGATCCGGCGGTCTTATCGACAGGCGCACTTTGTCTGCATCGAATCGGACCGATCTACGGAGCAACCGGTTTAAGTATGCTGCTCTACTTTGCAGGGCAAGGGAGCGGCCGGGTAGCAGCCCCTTTCCTGGCTGGAACCGTGAGGCTTTTGTTTGTAACCGGAACTGGCTGGCTGGCCGTGAACCATTTCGGCGCCGGATTGCCAACCCTGTTTACCATCGTGGCAGCTGGTGCTGTGCTTTCCGCAATGATCACCGCGATCGCTGTTGGCGGGCAGCTGGGTTTACGCTTATCTGTGCCGGCAGCTAGCACCGGCGATCCGGAAACGGAAAGCTAATCCCGGAACCGCTAGAGAGCACAGATCCAAGGGAGAAAAGGCCCCTTCCTTCTTCTTTAGTTGCCGGTACATTCTTAGCCGCTCGCGTGAAAACGGCGGCTAAAAGCAAATGCCTTTCGACAAGCTGGCGGCTTGGCCTGGTTTTTTGCCTGGCGATCGCTGCCTTCCAGCTTCTCTTCAGCGCTCCGGTTGCCCCTGTCAAATCGGTTCCCGGTCTGGAAAACCGCGCCTGGAAAATATTTTCCTTAGCCTTTCAAAGACATCAACCAAGCGGCGCACAAGTCTCAGAACCGCAATGGAAAAGGGCGCCTCCGCCGATACAACTGGCGCTGAGTGATGTTCTTGCCCCAGAGAATGCCACCCCTTCGATCACTGCCGCTCCTTACGGAGAGTTGCGCAGAGCCTTGCCGAAGGGATTTCAGGCTCACCACTTAAATCAGGATGCAGCATTTAGGGATGCGATTCCTTCAAAAGAGGGTCTGGCAATTGGCATGTATGGTAATGCTTTTACCCAACCGGCAACACCGCATTATGATGTTCACGCGTCTTTAGAAGGGTTCTGGGCTTCTTATCGTAGAGGCGGGGATCTCTATCCCAGTTTACCGACCAATGCCGAATACGACCAAGCACTGCAGCAAGCTTTACAAGCCGGCGGATTTACACTAGAGGAAGCAGGGGAACTCGCGCGCCAAGCAGCCGAGCAGCGCCAGCAATTTGATCTGAATCCTGACGACCCAGTCCCGCGCGTTCCACAGCGGCTTCCACAAAAGAAACCGGGGAACTAATGAATCCAAGAACGATCGCAACCCTTGCCAAGCTGGAAAAGGCAGACTGGTTTTCTCGCGTAGGGACTAAGGATACCGAAGCCGCCATCGTACTGACGTCATGGTCGGAAGCCATTGAACATTGTAGTTCGATGGAATGGGAAAACCTCTGTTTAGAGGCCTTTAACCAGTTTCGGATGCGATTGTTAGAGCGCTCAAAAGCGCGATTCAATCAATGGAATCAAACGGTCAGTGAGCTCGGGAAAACGACAAAGCCTTTGGTGAAACGAAAGATCGAGCAGGTGGTAGCGCAAAATGGCCTTCCGAAAGTCTTCGAAGACACAGTCCAAGGTGACATCATGGGGGCGTGCATAGAAGCGGAATACGATGATGTTTATCCCCCCGCCTTTTATACGGGTCAGGCCTACTGGTACGTGAAAGGCCATTTTCCTTGTGGCTGGAAAGGCAAATTCCCTGCCGGAAAGCTGATCATCTATTGATCTGAAAACTATCTCGTCAGCTCTCACTTCATCCAGATCGGCCAGCACATCGCTAGTCGGCGGTCTCCCAACACCGTCACGTATTCGGGAGGCAAGATTCGTTTCCTTGGTTTCTTGGTAAGGTTTTTGGCGAGACCAAGAACGCCACTACCTTGACCCGACCGGTAACCAAGACCAGTGCGTGAGACACACCTGCCGCCAGTACCAGCTTCCCCGTTTTAGCGTGCAACTCTTTAATGGTGATCGAATCTTTCGGCGATTAGCGAACTCGTCGTTTGTCATTTTCTTGCTTGAGCTGAGCCTATAACTGTTAAGCACAACCATCTAAAGCAATGAAATCGACCATAAGT
>JAFAVN010000499.1 GCA_019242435.1 Verrucomicrobiota bacterium
TTTTCTTATAATCTCGCATATGCAATCTTTGGCGGGCTCACACCGGTGGTTGTGACCTCGTTGCTTCCTTTTGACCGGCTGGCGCCCGCGCACTATGTCGGGGCGCTCTGCTTAATTGGCTTTGTGACTGCGACTTTGCTAGCGAGCGGTCCCGCCCGTCGGTATAACTCGTCGCTAAGAAAGCTTGACCTGGTTTAGCGTGTGCGCCGAATTTGCGCCAGAGCCTCTCCGCAGCTACCACGCTGTACTGGTGCATCGGGTCATAAAAAGGATCCACCGCGGGTAATTGGTTTCAAAAGGGTCTGGAATGCGAGACGTCCGAAATAAGAAAACCGATTAATATTCCCATCAGGAGCGCATGTGGTGCCCGAAGGTATCTCCACCTCTCTTGGCACTGCGAATCAGCCGGTCGATACTCGGTTCGTAATCACGTCGCCACCGCGCTGTGCGCACGATGCCGACTTGGGTCACCGCTGCTGCCAGAATTAAAAGCGGCAGTCCGAATAAGTGAAACAGAACTAGGGCGACCGGTGCAACCGCAATAAGCAACCAAACCAAAAGGCTATGTTCGTGAAGCAACCGCGGCCGGCGGCTCCAAAACCAGGATGCTCGAACCATTTCATCATCGTCAAACTGACCCTGGAGCTCGCATCCTTCCAGGATTTGGTTCGGTGATGACTCCTGATATTTCCAAGCGTGGTCTTTCTGCAGGTCTCGCCAGAACTCACTTATCTCTTCGCTAAAAGGAATTCTTCCTAAAAAGGGTGGCCGGTTCTTTCGTCCGGAACGCTCCGTTAGCGGGCTGCTCATGCCCATTACCTAAACCCAAATGAAGTCTAGGCAGATAACTTTGTCCCGATTGCCGCGATACTAGTCCTAACGTCAATTATTGAAATGACTTTGGCAGCGCCAAAAGGCACTTGACCCCCCGGATCCCCCCCTGTTACCAAAAATATTGACGTTCCTGCAATACAACTCATGAAAGTAGTTGATTACTACTTATTGAATCGGTGGGGATGTCTTCTCGAGGCAGTACCAAAGATGATACCGACCAACTCGAAATGCAGGCCTAGAGGGATAGGTCCATACGATGGCGCCAGGAGCGGATAACGCTTCGCGCTCAAAGGAATTCGGTTTTTCCCATTTTCGTCAGAGCCGCTCTTTTGCAGACGCTCTATCTCCGCTGCGTGAAAGCCGTAAGCAGATAATAAAACCAGGGCGTCCTCCTCGGTGAATCGAAAGAACGCCAATAAGCCCTCTCCCATCGCTCGCAGAACCCGGGCAAGGTACGATGCAAGAAGTAGAACGGTTTTCATAGTTGCAGGTTTCTAAGGTTTAAGCTTTAACACAGCGGAGAGACGCGCTGCACCCGTGCGCGAGGCGGTAATATACGTGCCGGCCCGATCGCGTACGTGCACCCGGTATAGGCGGTCTCCGTAATGGGTAACCTGCTCAATGGACTGCATGTTCACCACAGCGTGTCTTCCTATCTGGATAAAAGGCTCGCCGCCCAACCATCGCATCAGATCAGCTAGCGGATAGTAGGTAGCAAACTCCTCTCGCACGGTGTGCACCCAAGTGCGCCGGTCCCTGCGCAAAACTGCAGTAATCTCCCGGCGGGACAGCAATCGGATCTTATCGCGATCCGCGTCTTTTACCGGCAATAACTCACCCGCGCCTCCGCCGAACTGTACCTTATCTACGGCTTCTGCTCCACTTTCCCGGTTGGACTGCGGCGGCAAAGACTCAGCTTCAAAGGGGCGGAGACGTGCCAACAATCGATTGACTGATTCGCTCACCTGATCCGGATCTAACGGCTTCAGCAGATAGTCTACCGCTTCCAAGCGAAAGGCATCCGCTGCTCGATTAGCGTTCCCGGTAGTAAACACGAGCCGAGGCGGCTGCGGAAGCATCGCCAGCTGAGTAGCCAGTGAAACGCCGTCTCTTCCCGGCAAATTAATGTCGACGAAGACAGCGTCTGGACGTAGCTCAGCGCAAAGACGCAGACCGGTCTCACATTCAGTCGCGGTGCCGATCACCTCTACCTGGCACGTATCATCAAGTAAGGCAGCGAGGTATTCAGCCGCCAAAGGCTCATCTTCGATAATAACAGCGCGTATCCGTATCCACATGAAAGAATTTCCTAACACTTACATTCACTATTGATTACCCGGTTTGCGGATTTCTCGGGTAAGTAGTCGATTGCCGAACAGCGTCTATCCAGTTTCTCCGCCTGCAGGGCGGGAACGAGTCGCCAGATTATTTCCAGCATGCACCAATACCGAAAGGAGGCTACGAGCAGTCGCATGCCAGAAGCCCGAACTGGACTTGCCCCACCGCTGGTCACCGGTTCGTCCGAAGGCTTATGGGGTGGCCTGAGCGGGATTAACATGGTGACGGTCGTGCCCTGGCCGATCTCGCTGCGCACCTTCACAAAAGAAGAATTACCGAATAACGTATGTAACCGGCGACGCAACAGGGACAGAGCGTGCAGCGCCGGCCGCTCAGAGAAGAAAACCTGCTCGATTTCGTTTGATGGGACCCCCTGCCCGTCGTCGCTAACCGTCATCTCCACTGAATCACCGGCCGTGCGCACCGTCAGGTGCAGACGCCCAGCGGTTGCGGACGATTGCAATCCGTGCCGCACCGCGTTTTCTATCAACAGCTGAAGTGAGAAAGAAGGGATGGGAAATTCGAGCAGTCCGGCCTCGATAGTTTCGTCAATTTTTAATCTGTTGCCGAGGCGTAACAATTCTATATCGAGATACGCTCGAACAACCGCCAGTTCTTCTCGCAGCGGGACTAAGTCCCTTTCATGTTGATCGAAGCTTGCACGCAGAAAATTGCGCAGTTTTCCCGCTGCCCGGGGGACTTCCCGGGGCGCGATCATAGCAAGTGCGGCGAGTGCATTTAACGCGTTAAAAAGAAAATGAGGATTCATTCGCGCCTGGAGAGCGCGCAATTCGGCTGAAACTTTAACTTTGGTTTGTTCATCGTGTTTGCGCACGTAAGCGATAACCGTCAATATTACGGCGCTTCCAAAGCCTTGAAGGACAGGCGCCATCATTAATGGGAGAAGCCCCGGCAGCAGTGCTCGCGACTTGGGATCGAGGCTATAAAGCAAGCACGTTCGGAACGCCGAGATCAGAAAAGTCAGACCGAAGCCGACTGCCGGGCGCATTGCTCTTCCAGGATTCCAACGATTTAATAGCCCTCCAGCAATACCTCCGCATAACATCGAGATACCAATCGAGACAAACGGTAGCCTATCGATGGTTACCGCCAACCAGGTGACGAAAACGCCGACTACCAGCCCAACCCAGGGCCCGCCCACCAAACCGGCAGTACACACGGACACAATTCTTTCGTTTAACCAGCTGCGGTGCCAAAAGCCCGCCTCCTCCACTGCACCGAGGATGAGGAACACAACCAATGTCGTTCCTCGCTGGGACATGAACAAAAGCGAGCGTCCATTGGCATTTGTACTTGGTAAAAATGCCAGCACGAATGCCGCCGTGATCAGGGCACAAAGATCATTTAAAAGCTTATCCAATTCAGCCAAGCCGGACCTTTCTTTCTCGGCATCAAACGGTACCCTGAATAGAACAAGTTTTGCGGGATACGGGGTCCTTTTGTCTCAGTTGCCGTATTCGTCGTCCAGGCGGCCGGGGGGATGAGCGCGAGTTGCGTCTGGACGGCGCCAGAAACGATCCTTCACGCCAGAATATGTCCGAGCTCAACCTGGTGCCATCGGAACCCGGATAACAGAACATCCAACGTTTAGCTTGATTAATCCAAAATTTGAGATCAACTGGTTTGGATCGTTTGATGGTTCGGTGAACGGATGAAGCTGTTAACTACCAGTTCTGTCGCCCCCCGGAAGTTTTTGCAGCGACCATTCGGGAAGTCCAGCGATGGAGATCATTCTTGGTGATATTTGTGTTTTGGTGACGGCCGCGTTTGCGCTCACGCTCGCTCCAAGCTTGCGGGATCGTCAGCGCTCAATGCTATCGACCCGAGACAAAGGGACCGTGTTACTGGTTTTCTTAGTTCTCGGCTTAGTCGAGGAAATCACGGCTTCTCAATCAGGCTGGATGAGCGCGCGGATAGTGGCAGCATGCGCTGCCGGCTTGGTAGCGGGTCCATGGGTCGGCTTCATTGTCGGCATATTTGTCACCTGGTTAGCGGTTGCTTACGACGGTCTGCCGCTTGGTTCGATTGCAATTTCCATGCTGGCCGGCGGATTGTTGGGCGGTTGGTTGTACCGCTGGCGCCGCAAACTGGCTCAACGACCGTTGACCGGCTTTTGCCTGGGTTTGGGAATATCGTTCCTGCGAAACGTACTTGTTTTGTTATTTACTCCGGCGCCGGTTGTGAATCCGCAGAAGCTTCTGCAAATGGGAGTCGCGCCAGTGTTGCAAGGTTTAGGCACTGCCCTGATTCTAGCTATCGTTCAGCAAGCTCGCGATCGCGATGAACACACCAGGGCAGCAGCTTCAGCCGAAGCCCGAGCACTGCAAGCGCGCATGAATCCACATTTCCTGTTCAATGCGCTAAATTCGCTGGCTGCGTTGTCAAGGATTTCGCCTCGAGAAATACCGCGGGCAACCGGATTGCTGCGCGAATTTCTCAGGGCCAGTTTCGATCAATACGAGCGCTTGTTGGTAAGTTTAGAAGAGGAGCTGTCAGTCGTTCGTGCTTATATAGACATTGAATCGCTCCGCTTCGGCGAACGATTCAAATTTGAACAAAGGGTCGATCCTAGCTTGTTGAAGATCCGGGTCCCGCCATTCTCACTCCAACCTTTGATCGAAAATGCGATCCAGCATGGGTTACATTCATCGCCGGCCGGACAACGCCTCGAGCTGACGGCCTCGGCAGCCGGACATTGGCTCGAGATGCGCGTTCGCGACGACGGGCGAGGTGTGCCATCGGCGGATATCGAGAAGCTCTTTTTTGCTGACGGCCCACGGGTCCACGCCCTAGTGCTGTTACGCCGGCGGTTACAGGGAATATTCGGAGACGCCTTTCAGGTTCAAGTAACGAGCGAGGTTGGCAAAGGCACAACTGTTATGATTCGGATTCCGTTGCGGAAACAATCAAGAGCTGAGACGGAGTCCGCTTTTGTCCTTGGTTTCCGCCGCTGGATCTACGGCGTGCGCAAGGGTGGTTCACTTAGCGACACGACCAGCTCATTTCAGAGAAACTAGGGTCGGGTAACTTATGTGGGTGCGCATTCGAGCTCTTATAATCGAAGATGAGTTACTGGCTGCCCAATATTTAGCGGCTTTGTTAGATGAAACCTGCCAAGTAGAAGTTGTTGGTTCGGCTACCGATTTCGAAACCGGTTTGCGGCTTTGTGCTGAGCTCAGACCAGACGCCGTCTTTCTCGATATCAATTTACCGGGGACAGACGGCGTCTCGTTAGCCACGCAGCTCGCGATGTTGCCTCAACCGCCACGGATAGTCTTTACTACCGGAAACGCGAATCGGGCAACCGATGCCTTCCGCCTCGAAGCGGTAGACTATCTGCTGAAGCCATTGGAACCGGAGCAAGTGAACGAGGCGGTCAACCGCCTCCTAGCCCAACTGCGCCCGTTTGACAGCAAGTCGCCATCAGCGCAAGAGAGCCGGTCCAACGAAATCGGTGCCTCGGCAGAAACCAGTTTGTTAGCGATATCCAACGATCTCCTCCCGGTGAAAGACACCGATCGCGACCAGATCCGCTTGCTCTCTCGTCGCGAAATCGTCGCGCTGGTCCGTCGAAATCGCCGTACCTGGGTTCACACCGTGCGCGAAGAGTTCGCAACTTATTATCCGCTAGCTGACCTTATTCGGTGGTTGGGAGGCGGCCCGTTCATCCAGATTGCAAGACATGCGGTGATTAACCTGCAAGCCATCGAACAGGTGACTCATTACGGCGATCGTCTCTATCGTGTCCGCCTGCGTGACCGCGCTGGAACCCAACTCACCGCCTCGCGTTCAGGAGCGGTCCGCCTCGCGACGGTCGTCAAGGTTCAGCGCTGAGGCGGCGAGACCATATTGCCGCGATTTTTGCAGTTAGTTACTGCTAAATTTATTGGCCGATTGGACCGCGCTTTTACCGCTGGGTTTTCTGTATTGGCCATTCCTAGGCACCCTATCCCCTGATTTATCGCCACTCTTACTCTCTGCCCATCGATACAGCGACTCCGGCAGATGAGACAGGATCGCGCTCACTTTCCGGTTTTTGAAGTTTACTGACCACAGGCACGAATAAACCAAAAACGGTGTTCGAGCCTCCGGGCTGAACTGACTCAGCCTTAAAAATTTAACTAAGGTCTAACCTAAAATGATCTTTCAATTACAGGAATCGATCCAAAAACTAGCTTCCCGGCGGAGACGTTTGCTTGAACTAACCAATCGTCTGGAACAATCGCTTTACTGGTTTATGTCAGCAATCGCTCTGGGCACCGTGGGGATACTTTGCCTAGAGGAAGTAGGCGTGCGCCAAAAACATCCTCCCAGGCCAGAGCACTCACAAGTTGCTGGTCTGTATGAACGGAGCGCCCGGTTATCCGATGGTCTAACCGCCCGGGTGTTTTCAGCATTGTCTGATCCAAAACACTGAACGTGGTCCGATACAAGGGACAGGACTGCAAAAAGGAGATAGGTCGATTAAACGCGCTGATTCAATCCGGCTTTTTCAGTCCCATTTTTTCTATGCGCGAGATTAGGGTGGTGGGCTTAACGCCAAGCAATTCGGCGGCTCCATTGATTCCTTTGATTTTCCACCCGGTCTTCTGTAGCACTGCAAAGAGATTCTCGCGTTCCCGGCGGCGCATTTCGGCATCGGTTAGGAATTCGTGGTCAAATTCGTAAGCATTCTCCGTTTCGAAAGAAACTTCCTGGACTTGAGTGCCGGGAAGGTCGAATTCGAGAGCGCCGCCCTGTGCAAAAATAGCTGCCCGTTCGATGACGTTCCGGAGTTCACGGACATTGCCGGGCCAGTCATACCCCTGGAGGGTATCAATTCCTGCCTGAGTCAGTCGCGGCCTTGGACATCCTAGCTCCTTGACGGCTAGCTCAATGAAATGGTTGGCCAGAAACGGAATATCTTCTTTTCGACCTCGCAAGGGCGCAACTTTGATTGGAAAAACATTCAACCGATAGAATAAGTCTTCGCGAAACCGGCCTGCTTCGACTTCTTTTTTCAGGTCTCGGTTAGTAGCTGCGACGATGCGCACATCAGTGCTGCGCGTTCGGTCCTCTCCCACCCGTTCATAAGATTTCTCCTGCAGTACGCGCAACAGTTTGCTTTGCAACTCCAGAGGAATTTCGCCGACCTCGTCCAGAAACAGAGTCCCGCCGGCCGCCGCTTCGAACCGGCCGATCCGGTCCCTGACTGCGCTGGTAAAAGCGCCTCTGGCATGACCAAAGAATTCACTCTCGTATAATTCTTTCGGGATACAGGCGCAGTTAACCCGAACGAGCGGTCTGTTCTTCCGACGGCTGCGGTGATGAAGCTCTCGGGCGATCAGTTCTTTTCCGGTGCCGGTTTCGCCCAGGACCAGGACGGTGGCATCGGTCGGAGCAACCATCTCAATCTGCCTGATGATTTGCCGCCACGCGCCGCTTTGCCCAATAAATTCGCCGAAATCCCTACCCGCTTTACCGTTTCCGCTCGCCCGAGACGAAATAACGATTTCGGCGTGAGTCTGCCTCGCGCGCACTGGTGAGTCTAATTCGACATCTGGTTCGTCACGGTCCACCGCGTTCTGGCCGAGCTTCTGGTCTCTGTTACCGCGCGCAATCGCGGTCTGAATCGCCTCAAGCAGATATTCGTTATCGAATGGTTTAGTTAAGAATTCTACTGCCCCTGCTTTGATGGCTCTAACCGACATGGGAATATCGCCATGGCCGGTGAGAAAGATAATTGGGATGTCAATGCCGTGGGTAGCAAGCTCCTGTTGCAATTCAAATCCGTTAATATCGGGCAGCTGAATATCCAATACCAAGCACCCCGGCGGCTCTGCGCGTAAACTTCCTAAGGACTCCTGGGCCGACGCAAAGGCTCTAACACTAAGACCCGCTGATCGGATCAAGCTGCTGACAGCCTCCCGCACTGACACGTCGTCATCGACAACGTAAACTTGGGAAACAGAGTCGTTTATCATAAGACGTCCCTTTCTTTGCCGCGAAGACAGGCTGTCGGTGAGATGCCTTGATGGGATAGCCGGTCGGGCTGGCAAAAACGTTGTGGTTGTTGCTTAAATGAGCATGAAAGGCGGCGAACGCTGCCCGTCGTATAGATCCAGAGATAACTCGCCTCTCGGGTGCTTTAATGGAGTCCCAGAAATGCTCTTCCGGAGCGTACACGCTTCTCGAGCAATCGGCCATCCTCTCAAACCGCCGAGTCGATTCACGAACGCATCGATGGTTATGTAAAATATGGGAGGACGCGAGCACGCACAACAACTACCAAAGTCTC
>JAFAVN010000617.1 GCA_019242435.1 Verrucomicrobiota bacterium
CCATGTGAGATTTGTGTCGGCATGCCAATCTACGCGCCAGTGTTCAAAGCCTTGAGTGAAGCGGGTATATCCTTCCTTGTCATCGGGGGACACGCTGTCGTGCTGCACGGACACCAGCGGAACACTTTTGACCTGGATCTCTTGCTGGCTGAAGCCTTTTTGCCGAATGCTAAGTCGGCTTTAGAGCCGCTTGGTTACACTTCCTATTTCGAGTCCGGAGCTTTCCTGCAACTGACGCCGCGGAGAGGTTTGCCTCCATTGGACATCATGATCGTTGATGCAACCACTTTTCAACGGCTAAACCAGTTTACGGAATCACGAACCTTTGATGGGGAACAGATCCGCATACCGGATGCCAAGCGGCTCGTAGCCCTGAAACTCCACGCATTAAAAGCAAGCACCCGAACGACTCGCGACAAAGATTGGTCCGATATAGTCGGCATCATCCTAGCCGCCCAGTTAGATATTGAGGACCCCGAGTTCCAGGACATAGTTCAAACGTATGGAGAACCAGGAGCCATCGCGAAAATCAAACGGTGGCTCTGACCAGTTATTCCATTTTCCAGTTCCGTCCCAACCGTTAAAGGAACATCCTCCACTCGACTTGGAAACAGTCGTCGCCCAGATGGAGACATTGCTGAAGGCGGCAAATCTGGGCGCCGAATTCGAAGCGATGCGGTTAACAAACAAGAACCGAGAACGGTTCAGGATGTAAATCCGGCATATCGGCGTACCCGCGTATGGAATCGGCGGACCAGGCATAATGAAACGCAGCTTCGCTGCTAAAAATCACCCATACGCCCACACCGCCGCCACGCCGACACGCCCATACGCCGACACGCCGGCACGCCTACTCTTTCTGCCTTCGAGCCTTTTGCGCGACTTTATCCTTTACCGCAGATTCGCTACGCCAGCGCCGCTTTGTACCGTTCCCCGACAAAGTCCCAGTTCACAACGCTCCAGAACGCTTCGATGTAATTCGGCCGGCGGTTCTGGTGTTTCAGGTAATAGGAATGCTCCCATACATCGATACCAAGCAATGGCACCTGACGTTTTGAGATCGGGCTGTCCTGATTCGGGGTCGAAGCAATATCGAGTTCTTTGCCGTTCAACACCAACCAACCCCAACCGCTCCCGAAGACTTTGGCGGAGGTTTCGGACATCTTCTTCTTAAAATCGTCGAAGCTGGAGAACTTTTTATTAATGGCATCAGCCAGTTCGCCCGTTGGTTTGCCGCCTTCGTTTTTCTTCAGCGTTAACCAGAACAATGAATGGTTGTAATGGCCGCCGGCATTGTTGCGGACCGTAGTCCGAATGTTTTCGGGAATTTGATCCAGACCAGTTAAGAGTTCCTCCAAAGAGAGTTGCTGGAATTTCGGATCGGCACTAGCCAGAGCCTTATTCAAGTTTTCCACATAGGCGCCGTGATGTTTATCGTGGTGGATCTGCATCGTGAGCGTGTCGATGTGGGGTTCGAGGGCATCGTAGGAATAGCCCAGAGGCGGGACTTTGTAGGGATAGGTCAATTTCTGAACGGTCTGCCCCCGCAGTAATGAGGGAGCCAAGCTGAGTGCGCCCGCTGTGAGGGCGACAGTCTTAATTGCTTCGCGACGGGTCATCATATGCGGCTAGCATAACACTGCTGGGCAGATGACAAATGACAGTTGACAGATGCCCACCATAGCGGGGCGAAAATCTCGGCGCGCCCAAGCAGCGGCTCTGGTCCGTTGGGCGACCCGCGCCGGATTTGAGCCGCAACCCGCTGGGCAGATTGTAAGCAGACGTTGAGCCACCGTGGGTGACGGCTCAAATCCGGCACGCTTGGCCCCTCGAACTAGCTGCTTCGATCGCTTGCCGAGATTTTCGTCCCACCTTCATGGAACTTGCCAAACTCCCAGAACGCCGAACGCCAAACGGGATTTGCCATCGCCCCGTCCCGCTCCTATAGTCGTAGGCTCTTTTTTTATGAAAACTACTGCTTCACCTGAACCGGCCAAACTGCATCCTGGCCCCGAGCGGGGCGATACGATGAACGGCGCCGAAATCCTCGTCGCCAGCCTGGAGCGCGAAGGTGTAGAAGTAATTTTCGCTTATCCGGGAGGAGCGAGCATGCCGATACATCAGGCGCTTACCCGCTCGAAGAAAATTCGGACCATTCTGCCTCGGCACGAGCAAGGCGGCGTGTTTGCCGCCGGCGGCTATGGACGGGCGACCGGACGAGCCGGTGTCTGTATGGCTACCTCCGGACCCGGCGCCACGAATCTGGTGACCGGGATCGCGGACGCCTACATGGATTCGATTCCTCTGGTCGCTATCACCGGTCAAGTCCCGCAGGAAATGATTGGTCGGGGTGCCTTCCAGGAAACAGACTTTTTCGGGATGACTTTGCCGGTGGTGAAACACAGTTATCTGGTGTTGGATATCCATGAAATTCCCCGGATCGTTAAAGAGGCGTTTTATATCGCTCAGACCGGACGCCCCGGTCCGGTGGTGATCGATATCCCGAAAAACGTCCAAAACCAGACGACTCAGCCGGTCTTTCCTCCTGAAGTGCACCTACGCGGCTACAGCTTGCCGCCGCACGCTGATCCGGTCGCGTTGAACGAAGTTATTGGGCTTATCAAATCCGCCCATCGACCGATGATTTACGCCGGCGGCGGGATCATATCTTCCGGAGCTGCCGGCGAATTATTGGAATTTGCCGAGCGCAGCCAGATCCCTGTGGCAACCACATTGATGGGTATCGGCGGATTTCCCGAGAATCATCCGCTCTCCCTGAAATGGCTGGGCATGCACGGCACCGTGTATGCCAACTGCGCCGTTAACGAATCGGACCTGTTGCTCGCCTTAGGCGTTCGGTTTGATGACCGGGTCACCGGCAAAGTCGAAAAATTCGCTGAACACGGCACGATCGTCCATATCGACATCGATTATTCGGAGCTGAACAAGAATAAAGTGGTTCGGTTACCGATTCATAGTGATATCAAGTACGCGTTAACCGAGCTCAATCGTCTATTAGCCGAGGGAGGCTACGAACGCGGGTCGAACAGTTTCACGCGGCACTCGAAATGGTACGACCAGATCCAAGGATGGAAAAAGCGTTACCCGCTGGATTTCCAAGACACCGAGGACCTGGTCCAACCTCAATATGTGGTTCGTCTGTTAAACGACATGACGAAAGGAGACGCGATTATCACCACGGGAGTGGGCCAGCATCAGATGTGGGCCGGCCAATATTATCAGTTCAAGAACCCGAGACAATTTCTGACCTCCGCCGGCCTCGGCGCCATGGGTTTCGGATTCCCGGCAGCGCTTGGAGCAAAAGTGGCGTACCCGGATCGGGAAGTGATCGATATCGACGGCGACGGCTCCTTTTTGATGAATGTGCAGGAGTTAGCTTGCGCCCATATCGAGGGGATCGCAGCTAAGGTGATCATCCTGAATAACCAGCATCTCGGCATGGTGGTTCAATGGGAGGACCGCTTTTATAACAGCAACCGCGGCCACACCTTCCTGGGTGATCCCCGGGATCGGGAACGAATCTATCCAGATTACGTCCAGCTGTGCACCGGTTTTGGAGTGAAATGCGAGCGCGTCGTGCATAAAAAAGATTTACCGGCAGCCATGCAGCGCTTGCTGGAATCCAAAGAATGTTACGTGCTCGACGTCATGGTCCCTTACACCGAGCACGTGCTACCAATGATCCCTGCCGGTAAGACCTATCGCGATATCATCATCGATTCCCGCCACGGGAAGTTCGAAGGCTGAGCGGGTTCGTGAGAAGTGAGAAGTGGAGTTGCGTTCGGCCGCCCGAACCATTCCGAACCCAACACTTCTCACTAATTACTAATCACCAATCCCTTCTCACTGCTCACCTCT
>JAFAVN010000068.1 GCA_019242435.1 Verrucomicrobiota bacterium
CGTTTCGGGCTCTCCTGAAAGGCCTGCGAGCCGATCAACATACCGATATAAAGGAGGATCGGCGCGATAGCGACGACCGGCACAAGGGCGGTCATCAGAGAAATTACGCCGAACCAGGAAAGAATGATCACCATTACACCCGTTGCCGCCGAGTATCCAATGCGCCCACCCATCGCTTTCCAACCGGGATGGCCGATGTACACCGCATTGATATAGGGGTTGCCCATCAGACATCCAATCAAGCTGACTACGCCGTCGGCCGTCAGCACGCGTGTCGTTGGATATTCGTCACCGGCGGCGGAAGCGCTTACGACGTTGTCCATTGCTTCTACCAGGTCATAAATCCCAAACGGGATCGCCGTCACCAGGATGATCTTAAGGAAGTCCCAGTTCAGTCCGCCCAGGACTAACCCTAAAGCGGGACGTGGTACTGCGAAGCCGAAGGTCTGGAACGAGGCCCTTAAATTCTCGAGACTCATCGAGCCGAAATGGAAGCCGAAAAGATTCGATCCCCAGGCGATCAACATTCCAGCAGCAATCGCCACCAGGCCGGCTGGAACACCGCCGTACTTCACGCCACCGAACCAGCTCAATAGAATGATCGCCATGCAAACGATCCCGATGACGGGTGTCATGAACATCTGCAAGGCGGGCGCCATTGAGATAAACGTGATCGAGACGCCGGCAAGCGCTCCCAACAGGGCCGCCCGCGGAGTGATCCGGCGAACGATCGGCGCCAGGAACCCTCCCAGCATCAAGACGAAGCTTTGGATGAACACCCAGGTCAACCCGGCTTGCCAAGCTTTCATAGGGTCGCCCGTGGCAATCTTGATCGGCAGCATGATCACCAGCGTCACGATAAACATGTGCGGCACACTGATGCCGGATGGCAGCGCGCAGACATCGGAGCGTCCAGTCTTTTTAGCCAAGCGATACGCCAGCCACGCGTAGTACAGCGTCGACATACACATCATCATGCCTGCCGCGGGAAGAATGCGCCCAAAAACGATGTCGTCAGGCATCTTCAAAACAAACCGCAGAAGCGCGGTCAGGGTTAGCATGTTTACCAGGATGTTTGTGCCGAAGCCGAAAAAGGCATTCCAGTCTCCGGGCACCCAAATCTTCGGTTTTGTTGGGCTCATTTGTTGGTTTGATTGGTCAGGGGTGCAGATGCGCTTCGACCGCAGTCACTAGCGCTTGAAGCAGTTTTTCAGAGTCGGATACCCACCCGAAGATGCCGCCCTGGGCCTTGATCATCTTCAATCCGCTCTCCTGAAACTCGGGGAAATACGAGCCAACGCAGTCCGCAGGCACCAGGCAGTCGTACCCGCGGTCGTTTGCCTCCCGCACGGTTGTATTTACACATACTTCCGTGGTGACGCCCGTAACGATGAGTTTCTCGATGCGGCGATGTTGCAGGATCGCATGCAGGTCGGTAGCAAAAAATGCGCCTTTGCCCGGCTTATCGACAACCGGTTCTTCCGGCATTGGATACAGTTCCGGGATGATGTCGTGACCAGGCTCGCCACGGA
Organism: Verrucomicrobiota bacterium; assembly: GCA_019242435.1. Lineage (GTDB taxonomy): Bacteria > Verrucomicrobiota > Verrucomicrobiia > Chthoniobacterales > JAFAMB01 > JAFAVN01. The sequence continues at coordinate 1,533 of JAFAVN010000068.1, forward strand.
CCAGGATGCGTCCCATCGGTCCCGGATCACCGATAGTACTGGTTCCGCGACCACGCACTTTTTTGGAACGCGGCAGGTCACTCAGATCGGGCCGGTGACCTTCACGTGTGTGGAGTACAGGCAGACCGGCGGCGCGCCACGTTGCCAGCACTCGCCGGTTCGGCTCAATTACTCTGCGAAGTTGCAAAACATCGTTTCCGAGCATTTCGCCAAATCCACCCGGTTCCAGAAAATCACGTTGCATGTCGATGATCAGGAGCGCCGTCCGGTCCAGTTCGAACTCGAATGGATAGGGTTCGGCTTCAACGATAGCAGTGCCGTTGGTGGTCATTGTTGGAGGACTTCGATGACCCCTTGGTAAGCGCATGGTGTGCCAACTTTGGTATTGCCCCGGCAGGCCCCTCAGCGCGAAGCGGTTGCACTGGCTGACATACGAGTCAGTTTCCGCCGGCTGGCTGCAAAGAGATGTTGCGGATGTTCTCAGGCGAACAGGCGCAACAAAGTATCAGTCGGGCAGGAGAAGGACCGAGTGGACGCAGCGGGGGCGCCGGCATGGCCGGCACGTCCATGGGGGGTGTCCATCAGGTCCGTTCGGTTGCCGCCGCGTCCACGCAGTCCTATTCGGTCCACTCTGGCCATTCCGCTTCGTTTCCCTCTCAACCACTGCTCGGCGATGACACCTTGGTGGCCCCGAGCGGCGGGCGGAGGGAACTTAGATACGACCTGCTCAGCGCGAGCAGGCCCAAGTCCGAGTAGGCAGATCCAAGAATGGTAATCCCAAACGGTAGACCGTTAGCCCGGAAACCTGCCGGAACTGCTATCGCAGCGAGGTCCAGCAGGTTAGTGAAATTAGTAAATGTTCCCAGTCTGCTATTCAACGAGACTGGTTCCTGTTCAACCTGTTCAATCCGATAAATATCAGATGCCGTCGGTAACAATAACACGTCGACGACCTCCCATACTGCATCGGTCTGCTTGCGCAGTTCTTCTAGCCGATATTGACCTTCAAACACATCGCTCGCGGAAAATTTTTCGCCGCCGAGGATAATATCTCGGACCACGGGATGAACATGGTCGGGATGTTCTTTGATGAATTTTCCGACTGATGCGAAACGCTCTGCCACCCATGGACCGTTGTACAGAAGCTCAGCCGTGCTGAGGAAAGGTTGTACGTCCACCTGGATTACAGAATGCCCAAGTGAAGCGAGTCGAGCTGCTGCCTGGGCGAACATGGCTCGATACTCGTTCTCGATCAAATCTAGAATTTGCGAGCCAGGTATGCCGATGCGGAATTGCGCAGGAATCTGAGCGGGATCGCGAAAACGGCGGGAGTAGGGATCCCGGTTGTCGTAATTCATGGAGATAGCAAAGACGGTTTCTGCGTCGTCTGCAGTGAGAGAAAAGATGGAGACGCAATCAAGCGAACGGCATGCCGGGACCACGCCACGGGTACTGAGCGCGCCTCTGGTCGGCTTAAGACCGATTATGTTAGCGAAAGCGGCAGGAACCCGTCCCGACCCGGCGGTATCGGTACCCAGTGCAAAACTGACGAGTCCGGCGCTCACGGCAACGGCCGATCCGGAGCTGGAGCCGCCGGCTATATAACGCTCATCGAAAACGTTGGTACAGGCCCCGTACGGAGAGCGAGTCCCCACTAATCCGGTGGCAAACTGGTCCAGATTTGTCTTTCCGATCAGGATAGCTCCGGCGGCAAGCAACCGTTGCACGACGGGTGCCGTTTCGATTGCCACATGAGAAAAAGCCGGACAGCCGGCCGTTGTCGGGAGGCCGGCGACATCGAGGTTGTCTTTGACCGCGAAGGGAATTCCAAATAGCGGGGAATTGGCTGGCGGACCTAATTCCTGGGTTGCGCCTAAGGCTTGTTCTTCCGGAACCAAATGGATCCAAACCGGGTTGTTCGCCATCGCTGCAATCCGTTTGTAGGCTTCCCGAATTACCT
>JAFAVN010000372.1 GCA_019242435.1 Verrucomicrobiota bacterium
ATAACGGCCGTCGAATTGCGAACGGCATATCTTACATTTTAGCTGAGTGATCTTCGATCGCTTGACGCCGGGTGAAAGCCTGAGACCGCTTAGTTGCGCTGGCGGTCCAGACTCAGGGCGCTTCTGTCCTTTTCGTCCTCTAGCCAGGCAACGTCTTCTGTTGAGTTTGCGTTCGGCCAATCGTCCACAAAAATCCTTAGGGTGTGTATGATCCGTTTCGATGAGATGTGGATAGCCTGACGCTTACCGTCCTCCGGCTGTTCTTTTCCTGGTTGACCGAGAAAGGCGTCCTCGCGATGAATCCAGCCCGGGAGGTCAAGCTCCCGCAGATTACTTCCAAAACGGCAAAAGATCCATTCTCCGCCTGGTTTTTTAAGTGCGTCGGGCGGGCCGGAATTTTGCTTCCTGCGCCCGCCTGACTGACTCGCATTCCAGCCTCGGAGATCGGCGTTTGGCTCTAGTTACCGCTGGTTGTGACCCGCTTTAGGGGTCCGTCGGTATCACCGAACTCGCCGGTGTTAAGAACTTGGACGCCTGCGTCGTGCTCCCCGTTGAACGGGGTGACCACGCCGGGCCCGCCAGCTTTGACTACGTCAGCCGGATTATTGAACCAGAGGCCAAGATGATAGAGCTGGACCGGGTTTGTGGTCGGATTCTGCGTGGCGTCTGGAATTCGCCTGGGATCATGGAACGGATCGGCCGGAGCGAGCGCCACCCCTGGTGCAACGATGAAGGTCTCGATACTAAAACGACCGATGAACTCGCCGTAGCCCACTCCATCTCTATTGGTCTCGATATCTCCTTGGTACCAGGCAAGGCCAAATGGCTTATTCGGGACCTGGATCACGAAAAAGTCGAAGTCGGTGTTGGGCGGCAGACCCCAAACCGTGACCTTCATGATTTCGACCGGGCCGACAGATTCGATTTTTACCCGGCCATGCGCGTTAGGCGCAACGGAGGGGAAGGCGGCCAAGCCGGCCGATCGGACGAGAGGAAAGGCGAAATCGTCGCCATCCTTGTCGCTATCGAATGCCAGAGCTGGCGCAGCTAACAGCGCTGCGGCTGCCAGAGCGGCAAGCACAGCTGTCTTTCTTTTGGCGAATCGGTTTAAAGTTATACTTTCTGTTTTCATTTTCTACGTTGGTTTTGGAGTTTGAAGACTGAACCGGCCGGCGACTATTATCGCCGAATGTGGTCTTTTTCCCCCGTACAACGGAATTGTGTTTCCTGAGTTTCAGTATTTTGGTTGTGATGGAGTCGAATTATTAGTCGGCTGGTGGTTTTTCAACATAACAAGCCATAACCGATCCTCTGTTCCTCGACACTTGCACGAGTCCGGAATAAGAGAGCAGTAACGACGCAGATCAATCAGACAATCCGAAGGCGCACGGGAAAGAATGAATAAGCGACAAAAGTGGGTGAGAGCGGACAAGCTGCAGGCGGGCGATCGGGTTCAGGACGCCAAGGGTAACATCGTCACTATTAAAGAGGTCAGTCAGGGAATTTTCCCGGGGTCAATCCTGATTACACTGCAAAACACTGATCCGGATTTTGTCTACCTAGAATCCGATACGAAAGTATTCGTGGAATAGCAGCGCCATGGTGACGAAGGCGTTCGAGGCCGAAGAGGAGTCGTTTCGAGAGAACGCTCAACGAAGCGCTGGCTCACTCGCGGAAAGTCCAACATTGTCAACCTTCCTCCATTTTTTCGGACCAAGCATCGTCGATCGATGGTTCAGGCGGGGGTAACGCCAGACCCGGCGATTGAAAGCAGGGTATTGTGATGGAATTTGTTTCGTATGCCCGTTGAGCAGCATTACTACAGGATCGGTCGAGCAAAAGTGACACGGATTGAAGAGTTAATGCTCTCTAATTTTACGCCAGCAGCGCTTTTCCCCGATTGGAATCCCCTTTTTCTGGCAGCTATTCCGGACTTGTCGCGCTCAGGCACCATGGATGAATCCGAAGAGCATGTCCTGTTGAGTGTTCATAGCTGGCTTATCGAGGAGCCTGGCCGGACCATCCTGATTGACACCGGAGTCGGCAATGGTAAGCATCGCCCCTATGCCCCTTTCTTCGACCAATTGAATAATCCATTCATTGAGCGGCTTGAGGCCGCCGGCTTCGCGCCGGCGGATATCAATTACGTGCTGCTTACGCATCTGCATGTGGACCATGTAGGCTGGAATACGCACTTGGAAGGAGATCGCTGGGTACCGACTTTTCCCAACGCTCGATACATTTTCTCCCGGGTCGAGCACGCGTACTTTACCGATCCTCAAAATCACACCGAGCGAAACCGGACCAGCTTCCAAGTACAAAAGGATAGCGTCGACCCGATCATCGAAGCCGGACTTGCCGATCTGATCGAGATCGACGGCAGCGAGGCAATCGAAGGATTCGCGTTCTATCCAACACCTGGTCACAGTGTCGGGCACGCCTCAATCGGTTTTCGGTCAGGCAATGAGCTCGCGTTTTTCGCGGGCGATGTGCTCCATTGGCCGGTGGAGGTCTATCAACCCGAGTGGAACACCGTGTTCGACGCTTTCCCAGAAGAGGCTCGAAAGTCGCGGGCGTGGGCGCTTAATTTTGCAGCCAGTAACCAAGCAACCGTTTTCACCTCTCATTTCCCTGCTTCATCAGCCGGCGACATTTTTAGAGAAGGATCAGGTTTCGGGTGGCGGTTCCGATAGGGTCCGGAGAGAGGTTGTTAGCATCGGAGCGTTTACCTCTGAGGAGCGCACGGAAGAGGACTGCGAATTGCTGCACATCAAAAAGCAGCGTTCTGCGAAGACAGCCGGCGACGACAAGCCTATTTCCGTGACGGCACCGGGGTTAAAGCAGCCGATGACGAGATCGTTCATTGGATCGAAACCAAGTGGGTGTTCCGCCCGGAGATCACGGAGCGCTTCACTGCACCGATTGAACTACATCTAGCGTCCGAACCGCTAACGCTCAGCAAAAGGGAGATCGCACACGAGGGTATGGTAAAGACTCGGAAGCTGCTACTAAGTCTGGAAGTCGATCATGGTAAGATTAGGGAAATTGACTCCTAACATCGAGCGGTGATCCGAAATTGGACGCAGCGACCG
>JAFAVN010000559.1 GCA_019242435.1 Verrucomicrobiota bacterium
GGGTTTTTCTTGGGCGTCCTTGCGGCATCGGCGGAAAATCGTGATTGGATCAGTACCTGGACGGCAAGTTCGCAGCCCATTTGGGCTGCCGATTTCGTTGTACCGATCAATATTCCGCGAAGTTTGCGAAACCAGACGGTACGACAGATCGCTACCGTCAGTCTTGGTGGCAAACCGATACGACTGGTGCTCTCAAATGAATATGGGTCTCAACCGCTGCAAATCGGCGCCGCCCATGTGGCGATCGCCGGATCGGGGCCGGCCATCGTTCCCGGTTCCGACAGGGTAGTTACCTTTAGCGGTCAACCTTCGGTTACAATCCCTCCAGGAGCGCCGGTGATTAGCGATCCGGTCGATCTCGCGGTTCCGGCGTTTGGCAGCCTAGCCATCAGCCTCTACTTTCCGGAGCAGACTCCACTAACCACGTTTCACTGGGAAGGCGTTCAGACCGCTTACATTTCGCCCGAAGGAAATTTTTGTGGGGACGAGACGTTGAAGACAGATTCGACAATCAAATCCCGTCTGTTTCTCAGCGACATTATGGTAGAGAGTGAGTCTGACGCCCGCGCGATTGTTACTTTCGGCGACTCGATCACTGACGGGGCGGCCTCAACGCCGGACGCGAACCATCGATGGCCGGACTTCCTGGCCCACCGATTGGCAGAAGCTGGCTTTTCGAATGTTGCCGTGCTGAACGAAGGAATTTCGGGAGCGCGGGTACTCACCGACCGGATGGGCGCCAATGCGTTAGCTCGGTTCGATCGTGAGGTTTTGAACCAACCCCATGTGGATACCGTCGTCGTGATGATGGGCATCAACGATATTGGCTGGCCGAACTCGTCCTTGGCGCCGCGTGAAGCCGCTCCATCAGCGGAAGATATCATCGAAGGCTATCAACAACTTATTGCGCGCGCCCATCTGCATGGGCTGCGCATTATTGGGGCTACCTTGACTCCATTTGAAGATGCCTTGCAGGGAACCTTCATTCACGGCTATTACGATACCGAGAAGGAGCAGAAGCGCCAGGCAGTCAATAAATGGATCCGCACCAGCGGTGCTTTTGATGGGGTAATTGATTTTGACGCCGTCGCGCAAGATCCGAACCGGCCTACTCATATTCAGGCCGCGCTGGACAGTGGTGATCATCTCCACCCAAACGATGCCGGATACAAAGCCATGGCTGATTCAATCGATCTCAAAGTGTTAACGTCCAAACCTTAATTAAGTTGGAACAGCTCAATTTGCGCGGTCGCACCCTGTTTATAACCGGTGCAAGTCGAGGAATCGGTCTAGCAATCGCGCTCCGAGCGGCTAGAGATGGCGCTAACATAGCCGTTGCTGCCAAAACCGTGAGTCCGCATCCCCGGTTGCCGGGCACGATCTACACCGCAGCGAAAGAAATCGAGGGTGCCGGAGGCAACGCGCTTCCGCTCCGAGTCGACGTTCGATCGGAGGAACAGGTGGCCGGCGCAGTGGCTGAGTGCGTCCGCCAATTCGGCGGACTCGATATTCTGGTAAACAACGCCAGTGTTATTCAGTTAACACGATCAGACGCGACCGAGCTCAAAAGGTACGACCTGATGCACGATGTTAATGCGCGCGGCACGTTTCTTTGCTCTAAATTATGTCTTCCTCATCTGATCGGCCGAGAAAATCCGCATGTTTTGACTCTGGCGCCTCCCGTCTCGATCGAGCCTCGATGGTTTGCTCGGCACACTGCCTACACGGTTTCTAAGTTCGCCATGGGATTGCTCACATTCGGCCTGGCGGCGGAATGGAAAGCCGAACGCGTCGCGTTTAACTGTCTCTGGCCCAGAACGGTTATCCAAACCGCAGCGTTAACTCTGCTGCCCGGCATTGATCCGCTACGATGCCGAAAACCAGAGATCGTAGCGGATGCTGCTTATGAGATCCTGCTTAAGGATGCCACGACTTTCACCGGTCGTTTCTGTGTTGATGAAGATATTTTGCAGGAAGCCGGGATCACTGATTTCAGACCCTATGCCGTCGATCCCGGGCGCCCGTCGGTTGCTGATCTCTTTTTGGAATAGCTAGGAACCTTCGGCAAGCCTACGGCGCGAGTGGCTGCCTGAAGCCGGCATCAATCCAAAGAGTGATTGTCCTCTTTATTTTCTGGTTAAAGGAGTGATGGATTATCGATGAGTGAACGTATTTTGAAAGATAAGGTGGCGATCATTACGGGAGCGAGTAAGGGGCTGGGCAAGGCGATGGCTTTGGCCCTTGGTAGCGCGGGCGCAAATATTGCCCTGGTTTCGCGGGACGCTGAGCGGCTCAAGAGTGTCATGGAGGAAGTGAACAACGCGGGCGGCAGCGCGCGCGTCTTTGTGGCCAATGTGTCGGATGAGAAGCAGGTCCGGCAGCTGGAATGCGACGTTCTGCAAACGTTTCATGCCGTCGACATCCTGATCAATAACGCCGGCATTAATCTAAGAAAGGACATTGTCGATTTCACACTGGAAGAGTGGCGCACGGTTATTGATACCAACCTGACAAGCGTATTTCTGGTATGCCGGTCAATGGTGCCGCATATGAAAGGTCGGGGTTACGGCAGGATTATTAACCTCTCATCGATCATGGGCCACGTATCAATTGCCGGACGTTCCGCTTATTCTGCAAGCAAAAGCGCGCTGCTCGGGCTAACGCGGGCATTGGCTTTAGAACTGGCCGCCGAAGGCATCACGGTAAACAGCATCAGTCCTGGTCCTTTCGCTACTGAGATGAATACCAGCCTGATTCAGAATCCCGAGATGAACCGGCAATTCATTTCCAAAATTCCGATGGGACGCTGGGGGCGGGTGGAAGAGGTTGGTAATCTTGCCCTTTATCTGTGTTCGGAAACCGCGGGTTTTATCACGGGGACAGATATACTCATCGACGGCGGCTGGACAGCGCAATAGCGACCTATATCATCACGAGAGAAACACCGCCCGAACCCGCCGAAATAAACCGTCCGGACCGGTTGTCCGATGTGCGATCAGAGGAGCTTGAGAAGGCCCCGATAGACAAAATCCCTGAAAACAGGGAGAATGGGCGACGTACAAGAAGAGTAACGAGAAAATGAGCTGCGTGTCGGCCACCTACTCCATTTGGAAGTATCAGCGCCATTTCCGGGCTGCTGCCAAATACTTTGCGGAGAGAGTTTTTAAAGCTCTGGATCAACTTTTTGAGCCGCAGCTATTCCTGGTGGGCATTCTCGCTGACCTCGATGTGGACCGTTTGCCGGCTTGCGTTGAGCCGGAAAGAGATTTCTGGATTGACGCGGAACGCTTCAACGGTGTGCTGGCGTTAGCCCAGAGCTTGATCCCCACCTATCCGGAAACCGGAATGCTTCAATCTCACCCTCTGGCTCAACAGCGGCAGGAGAAGGCTCTATTTTACAGATCAATTCGGGATGCTGTTAAGAAAACGGTCGAGTCGGAATCAGCGGCCGGCTCCAGTCTGCGCTACTCCGTGTCGCTTCCCACCAGACTGGAGGGGTACTTGGTTTGCACGGTTCTCGGTCTGCAGGACGATGTAATCCGTGGGTACTACGAGCTTAAGAGATCGGTAGTACGGGTTCACAAACATCGCGACGCTGAGGTGGCGGTGTCACTAATCGATGCTGCCACCAATGATCTACTCGAGCGTTTGCGTCAGGAACTTCAGAAACCTGACCCTGGCCTTGCCGAACTAAGCATCGATCCAGATGATATTATCCGTGCCGCCGGTCGGTTGCTCTGCCGAAATACAGTAACGAGAATAGACCGAATTGAAGGAAGGCATGATCTCTTTAACGCCTGTTCTACGATTTCATCGCTTGGATACGAAAAGTCGGTGGCATCAGGACGTATGATCCTTTGCCGGAAGGGTCATCCCTCGATACTACCACAGATCTCACTGCTGAAGCCGGAAAAACTATCCAAATACAGGGCAGCCAGAAAACTGTTTCAGCTCGCTTCCGACTATCTGTCGCTGCATTCGGATTCCGAGGAAGTATTTGGCTTAGTTTCGCTTCGAGACTACGACGAATTCCAAGAGGATCTTTTCGAGATGCATGTACTTGGTCATCAGCATTGGGAGCTAAATCATGCCGGCCACACGCTGATGAAAGTACGCTACGGTGTACCGTCTCTGCCCCGATTGTCGTTCGATGAGGCCAAGCTGCGGAGCGATTTAGCAAGAATTTTCAGATCGATAACTGGTGAAGATATTAGTCGACTTGTGAAATTGATACGGGCGGCTGAGGATGCGGCTCATGGCGCGCTCTTGATCATCGATGAGAATTCTGCTGCGGAAGCGCATCGCTTACGAAAACAGGGTATGTCAGTCCACTCGTGTTTACTCACGCCCGATCTGCTCCGGCAGCTCACAACTGTCGACGGAGCTATTCTGCTTTCGCCTGATGGCATGTGCCACGGCTTCGGCACTATTCTGGACGGCATGGCTACCGAGAGTGGCGATCCTAGCCGAGGCGCTCGCTATAATTCTGCGCTCCGTTATGTTGAATCAGCGTGGCCCCGTTTGGCAGTCGTGGTGTCAGAGGATGGCGGTATTGACTTTATTCCAGACCTCCCGCCGGCCATACGACGATCGGCTATAGATAGAGCGATCGCCGAGATCAAAGAATTGAGAGGCGTCACGCGGATAAGCAGGGCACGATATGATAGCGCTCTGGACTTTCTGGATGAACATCGATTTTATCTTCGGCAAGAAGATTGCGACACCATCAATTCAATTGTCGAGTTTGTAGAGACGGCTCTCCGAAAGCAGGAGAGAGCCGAAGTTTGGATCATAAGACAGAAATTCGTGCCAAACCCTCAGTTGAACGAAGAGTTATTCTATCAGCAGGAATAACGTTTAGGAATGCGGTCCGGCTAATGCTTTATGGGGATGTTGCGGCGTCGCCGTCGGCTGAGGATGACGCGGAGTCGGCTGAGCGCTTGCTATTGGCACCGGCTTGTGGGGTGTGCTCGCGTGGATCGGAGTTCCGTTCTGATGCGGCTTTGGTGGTCCGGCAACCGTCGTCACGACCATCAGCCATAAAGCCGAACCTGTTAGCAGGATCGCTGGGAGGTGTTTCTTCATGGCATCTGTTTTGCCTAATGAGAAGCCAAAAGCTGACTTAATCAACAGGATCTCTAGGAGATTTGCGTTCTCCGGGGTTGCCGCGCCTATGCGCGGCCGGGATCAAATTTGTCGTCGACGCCCTCTTCTAATTCAAGCGATAATGAAAGGCTAGCAGCCACCTGATTTTATGTCGCAGCCACCCAACAAAAACCCAATCTATCCCTGCGTTGAGACAGGGCTTTGGACCTCGATACCGAAACCACCGCCGAAAGGTGACCTACTGTTCACTCTGAAAGCCATTGATTCCGAGCAGAGCAAACAAGTCAAGGCAGCGAATCGCCTCACGTTTCATGCCGTCGGTTGTTCCGGTCGTTATGAGCAATACCCGGATGGTCAGCAACCCGGGCCTCTCGTGGCGCGTGCGCTGCAAAGTCAAGTAACGAACCCCGCCATCTTCGGTGGTTATGCCTCGGCAGAGTCGGCTTCCTTCCTTTATCATCTAGGTGACATCGTATACAAAGAGGAATCGGAGAATGTGTCAGCGGCTGCCGCGGATCCGCGCGGCAAAGATCAGGCGGCTATGTACGATTCTCAGTTCTATCAGCAATACGCCTCCTACGAACGCGAGATATTCTCCATACCGGGAAATCACGACTGCAAATTCTCAAAAAATCCCGAACGATCTGGCATTGATCACTATTTGATCAACTTTTGTGATTCGAATCGTAGGATCTCGCCGGATAACAGAAGCAATAAGACCCGGAAGACCATGGTTCAGCCGTACCCATATTGGACGCTCGAAACTCCTGTGGCCTACATCGTTGGTCTCGACACAAACGATGTAAATGGAGGACTCCTTGATGATCCCGAGGAAAATGACGAGCCGCAGTACGCATGGCTCGTGGAAACTCTCCAGGAAATCAAAGCAGCCAATGATGGGAAAAGGCTGGTGCTCGCGCTCCATTATCCGCCATTCTCGGGCGCTGCCAACTTTTATCATCGAGGCGATCCGAACCTAGGGCCGACGCCCCGACGAAATCCTGGCGCTGGACTTTTGCAGCCGCTCGCAGTCACCCTTCAGCACGCCTATCAGCAGGCTGGGCTGTACCCGGATCTGGTCATCTCCGCACACGCTCACCTCTACCAGCGTATTACTTACACGTACATAGGGGGTTATCAGATCCCACATTTGATCTGTGGAGCGTCAGGACATTGGCCCGTCGAGAAAATAGCGGAAGGTTGCGATAAATCGCTTGGCAACCTGCCGGCGCCGCCATTCCCGGCGGTTTTGCCCCGAGGAGTCACCTTACCAGCCGGTGATTCAGCCGTAGTCGCGAATTTCAACGATACCGACTTCGGTTACCTTCGGATCACGATTGATCTCGCCAACCATGTCATCGCGGGTGAAATGTTCACTGTCGATCTCAAACCGGAGGGGGCTCCTAAGCTGTTTGACTCCTTCGAACTGAATTTGGAGTCGCACAAGCTGCGTTAGTGCGCGATACCCTCGTGATTGGTATGACACTAACCAACTCGCCGTATTGAGTTAGTCAATGGTAACGGGCGAAAGGTTTGGCTGTTGTTATCGCTGACGCCGAGTTGCTATCATGAAGCCATGCTTTTAAGAAGCCGCCCTTGCGAGGCGAACACCGCCGTCGATGATCAACTCCGTGCCGGTAATATTGCTCGAATCTTCCGAGAGTAGGAATCTTGCAGCCTGGGCCACTTCGTCGGACGTACCGATCCGCTTCAAGAGCGACCT
>JAFAVN010000065.1 GCA_019242435.1 Verrucomicrobiota bacterium
GCTCAGGGGGGCTACAATGGCATGTCCCGTATCTGGTAGACTGTCGATCCTAGGCTGGCTGGTCGACAATCGCAGCCGGCTCTTTTTTGCCCTTTGTCTTGACGATCGCTGGTTTGACTTCGATTTCCGACCGTTTTCGCTTGGCAAGGCGCTCGAGGAAAAACGCTTGTGAATCGAATGGATGGCCGTCAATTTTCCTTCTAACGTATGTCAGAGCCGAATTTTGCTCTCGGGCTTTAACGTTGTCCTGCCAGTAGATAGCGATCACATCCTCAACGTGAGTTTTCAGATCGGCATCTTCGATCGGGAAGCAGCTCTCAACTCTTCGGTAGAAATTGCGCGGCATCCAATCCGCGCTCGCCAGGTAGTATTCGGGCGAGCCCGCATTTTCGAATTGATAAATCCGGCTATGTTCGAGAAAACGGCCAACGATACTTCGCAGACTAATATTGTCGCTGACGCCGGGCACACCTGCCCTCAGACAACAAGTACCCCGAACCAGCAACCGAATCCTCACTCCGGCCTGCGAAGCCCGATACAGCGCTTCGATGACCTCCGTATCCACCAGCGAATTTAGCTTGGCAAAAATTCCTGACGATTTTCCCTCTGTGGCGTTTTCTATTTCCCGTTCGATCATGTCGAGAACGAATTCATGCAACTTTTTCGGGGCTGCCTTTATCTTTTCCAATTCCGGGAAAACGGATACGCCGGTGAGCCAATTGAATAGCTCCGCGCAATCGTTAGTGATCACCGGATCACAGGTCAATAAACTCAGATCAGTATACAGACGAGCAGTCGAAGGATGATAGTTGCCCGTCCCCAGATGCAGATAACGACGGATACCGTCTTCTTCTTTTCTTACGACCAGTGCGAGTTTGGCGTGCGTCTTTAGGCCAACGATGCCGTAAACCACATGCACGCCTGCTTCCTGTAGAGTCTGCGCCCATTTGATATTGGCCGCCTCATCGAACCTGGCCTTCAGTTCAATGACGACGGTCACCTGCTTACCGCTTTCAGCCGCCTCGGCCAGGGAAGCAATGATCGGTGAGTCGCCACTGGTCCGGTAGAGGGTCTGTTTGATGGCAAGCACGTAGGGGTCTTCGGCCGCCTGTTCGATAAAATCCAATACGCTCTCAAAGCTGTCGTAAGGATGGTGTAATAGAACTGGTTTACGGCGGATCTGAGTAAAAATGTCATCGTGATTGGCAGGGCCGGTCGCCACGACAGGCACAAAAGGCTTGTATTTGAGATCGGGCCGATCCACGCCGGAGACAACCGGCATTAACCGCGAGAAGTTGATTGGACCGTCCACCGAGTAAAGGTCATCTTTGTCCAAGCCGAACGTCTGCAGGAGCTGTTCCGAGATATGACTGGGACACTCCTTCTGTACTTCCAGGCGGACAGCGGCTCCCCGATTCCGTTTCCGCAGCTCCAACTCGATCGCTTTCAACATGTTTTCGGCTTCTTCCTCATCGAGATAGAGGTCACTATTTCTGGTAACGCGGAACTGGTAGGCTCCTTTGACATTCACACCGTGAAACAACGAATGAACATGCGCTTGAATGAGATTCCCGATAAATATGTAACGATAGACGCCCCGCTCTGCGGCTTTGTAGGGAAGGAGTCGCGGCAGAATTCTTGGCACTTGGACAACGGCTAAATGTGCATTCAACTCGGGCCCTTCGAGTTCAACCGCCACGTTCAGACTCTTATTCAGCAGCTGTGGAAATGGATGAACGGGGTCAACTGCCAGTGGCGTCAACACCGGGTAAACGGATTTTTCGAAGTAGTCCGTGTAATAGGCTTTCTCGTCTTCAGTCAGTTCATCATATCCCAGAAAGAAAATATTTTGTTCCTCCAAGGCCGGCACCAATGTCTCATTCCAAAGTCGATACTGATCATCGACCATTTTTCTGACCCGCTGCGAGATCGCCGTCAGTTGCTGGTGAGGACTCATCCCGTCAGGGCCGGTGTCACTGACCTTGCCCTGATGTTGTTGTTTCAGACCTGCGACTCTGACTTCAAAAAACTCATCCAGATTCGAGCTGACAATGCTGAGAAACTTCACTCTTTCGAGCAAAGGATTCTTAGGATCCTGAGCTTCCTCTAAAACCCGTTGGTTGAATTCCAGCCAGCTTAGTTCTCGATTGGCGTACCACCCAGGGTCGCCCAGTTGTGGGTTTCTTGGCGCTTCCATGGCTTTTTTTGGCGGGACGGAACGACGTTTCGTGGGCATTTTAAACGAACTGGGAAGAGGTTTGTGCGAGGACACGCTGGCAACGATCCCGTCACATTAGCTTGCATCGGTCCCAAATGCGCGTGCATTCATGAGAGTTTATTTGGGTTTAGTATTCGGATTGCGGGACGCCTGGCCGATAAAATCGGTGGCGCTTACCAGCAGCCCCGGCAACTATCCGCAGGCGGCTACGCTGTCAGGTCGAGAGCCGCAAGGTCAGGAGTCTGCCGGCTTGCCGAGAAGCGGCTATTCATCATAGCCCGTCGGAATCGCCAAAGAGATCCCGGTAACAGGGCCAGACACGCTCCGCAAGTTCACTGACGGCGCCGGAGCTATAGAGCCGGATGTCGATCGAAGAGCGCTGCTCAGACCTCGGCGATCTGGACCTGATCAATCATCATCACCGTTCCCTATTCCGCTCTCGCTCACCATCGCCATTAATTACGCCGGCCGCCGGAGAGAATCATCAGAAAGTAGAGCAGAAAACTCAGCGAGGTAATAAAAGCCGCCACATACGTGAAAGCGGCTGCGTCCAGGACGCGGTTTACGGCTTCATTCTCTTGTGGTGTCCGCATCAGCCCCATTTCGGTAAGAACACGCTTGGCCCTAGCGGATGCGTCGAATTCCACCGGCAAG
>JAFAVN010000131.1 GCA_019242435.1 Verrucomicrobiota bacterium
GCCCGGCCCTGAGATTTTGAACTGCCGCTGCTCAGTACCCACGTTAGTTACTCTGAAGGTGATCTCTCCGGCATCCACGCTGGTTGGCATGCCCATACGCGTCGTTCCGAGAGATACGTCGACGTAATCTGCCTGCCTGGAATCGTGTACCGCGCCTCTAATCCCCCGGCCGATCCCGCGGATTACATCTTCAGCTTTCTGACCTGGGGAATCGCCGGCGCGTCCGATGGTTGGCGCCAGAATCAGGGTCCCTGCAGCAAGAAACGACAAGATCCTTTTCACGTTAACAGTTCGAAATTCCGGCCGGGAACGGATTGTTTTGCCGAAATGCTCTTAGCAGGGAGTGCTTGGAAGAGGATTGAATGGTTTAAGTGACGTTTCGCCTAAAAAACCGGATAATTTAATTGACTATCTAGTCACTCTTTATTATGGTCGCCAACATCGCCCGACCAAAAAGCCAAGATAAACGCCATGCCATCATGAAAGCGGCAACCCGCGTCATCGTCACGCAGGGCCTGAGCGCGCCGACGGCCACCATCGCCCATGAGGCCGGCGTATCAAATGGCTCACTTTTTACCTACTTCCAGACCAAAACCGATTTGTTCAACCAACTCTATCTTGAATTAAAGTCTGGGATGGCTGCCGCTGCCCTGGAAGGATTTTCGGCAGGAGACGATTTCCGTAAACAGTTGTTTCATGTCTGGTCAAATTGGATGGACTGGGCGGCGTCCCATCCTGAAAAAAGGCGCGCGCTGGCGCAGCTTGGCGTTTCCGATGAGATCACCCCGGCGACCCGCGCTGCCGCCCATAAAACAATGGAAAGCCTTGCTGACCTGATGGAGCAGATGCGCACCAATGGCCCTTTGCGTAGCGCTTCGAAGGACTTCGCCGCCGCGATCGTGAACTCGCTGGCAGAAACCACCATGGACTTCATGATCCATGATCCGGCGAACGCAAAAAGGCACTGTAAAGCTGGGTTCGAGGCTCTGTGGCGGGTGGTGGGCTGAGTTTTTTGGCCCAGTAATGACTGACTAGACAGACAATTCATTCTCCCGGCAGCGAGTTCTCATTCGCCCAGCCCTAACCAGAAGAAACAGAAGAAAGGAATAACATGTCAGAAAAAAACAAACCATCGGAGTCGGGCAAGATCGCAATCGTCACCGGAGGAAGCCGCGGCATCGGCCGCAATACCGTCGTTAGCCTGGCGCGGCGCGGGGTCCACACCATTTTTACGTATTATAGCCATAGCGCGGACGCGAAGGCAGTCGTTGCTGAAGTGAAGGATGCGGGGGCGAGAGCCCTGGCGCTCCCCTTGGATACGGGCGCGATCTCTTCGTTTGATGCCTTTGTTGATAGTGTCAAAGACGCTCTCGCTCAACTCGGCACCTCGCGTTTCGACTTTTTAGTCAACAACGCTGGTAATAGTCACCACAACATGCCCTTTGAAAAGGCCACTGAGCAAGAACTTGACAGCATCTACCACGTTCATTTCAAAGGCGTGTTCTTGCTGACGCAGAAGCTTCTTCCCCTCATCAATAACGGCGGCCGTATCATCAACGTATCGACAGCGCGGGCTCGTGTGGCCTCAACCGGAGGGGCGGTTTACGCTTCGATGAAGGGAGCCGTTGAGGTGCTATCGAGGCATATGGCCCTCGAGTTAGGCCCGCGCAGGATCGCCGTCAATGTGATTGCGCCAGGCGCCGTCGCTACCGATTTCAGCGGTGGCATCGTTCGCGACAATCCTACCGTGAATAAGTGGATAGCCGATAATACAGCACTGGGCCGGGCAGGTGTTCCCGATGACATCGGTCCAGTGATTGCTTCGCTGCTCTCCGAAGAAAACCGTTGGGTCAACGCGCAGCGCATCGAGGTTGCCGGAGGCGTCGCAGTTTAGCTATCCGTTATTTTCTATCACCGACATCTATTTGGACAGGACAGCAACTTGAACGTTAAGAAGGCGAAGAAGATTATGAGTACCGTTCTAGTGACCGGTGGATCCGGGTTTATCGGGTGTCATTGTATTCTGCAGCTATTGACAGCCGGTTATCAGGTACGTGCTACCGTGCGGAATTTGAAACGCGAAGCTGATGTCCGCGCGATGCTGAAAGTGGGCGGCGCTCAGCCAGACGAGCGGGTGTCATTCGTGGTGGCTGATCTCGAGAACGATGCAGATTGGCCGGAGGCCGTCGCCGGATGCGAATACGTCCTCCACGTGGCATCTCCCTTCCCCGACAATGTACCTAAAGATGAAAACGAACTGATCGTGCCTGCCCGGGAGGGCGCGCTGAGAGTGTTGCGCGCCGCCCGAAATGGCGGCGTTAAGAGAGTGGTTTTAACCTCTTCTTTCGCAGCGATTGGGTACGGACACGAACCGCAGGAGACGCCATTTGATGAAACGAACTGGAGCAATCTCAAGGACGACGTAGGAGCCTATATGAAGTCGAAAACGCTAGCTGAGCGCGCCGCCTGGGATTTTATGGCGAAAGAAGAGGGGAACCTTGAGCTTTCAGTGATCAATCCGGTGGGTGTGCTTGGTCCGGTGCTGGGGCCTGATTATTCGACTTCAATCCTTTTAGTGCAACGTCTGATGGCTGGCGCCATGCCCGGATGTCCTCGACTTTATTTTGGTTTGGTAGATGTGCGGGACGTTGCCGATATCCACGTGCGTGCCATGACGAATCCAGCCGCTAAAGGTGAACGTTTTCTGGCGGCCGCAGGTGATTTTATGTCCGTGGCCGAAGTGGCGAAAGTGCTAAAGAGCCGTTTGGGGCCTGCCGCCAAACGAGTGCCAACCAGAGAACTACCCAATTGGCTGGTGCGCCTCGCCTCATTTCGCGATCCGGCCATTCGGTTAATTCTGCCTGAGCTCGGTAAAGTGAAGAATACGACGAACGAAAAAGCAAAACGGATTCTTGGCTGGGCGCCGCGCTCGAACGAGGAAGCGATTCTGGCAACGGCGCAAAGTATAATGCGGCTAGGTTTGTTGAAGGGCTAGGGGAACGGGCAATATGGCTCCGCCTCCAATAATCCCATCGGTTGCACTCTAGAAAAGGAATTGAACAATTTGATTCCCGTGGTTTGCTTCCAAAACTTATTATTGGCGCTTGGGAGGTGGTGTATATGCAGCGGAGGTTAAGCGAGCGTGGATTCCCTTTTACAAAGCATCAAGCGAGCACTGTCTGAGTCCAGGTTCGCTTTGGAAGCCGAAGTGGCTCCGGACGAGGCCCATTTAGGTAAGTGGATTCTAATAGCGTCATACGGCAGCGTAACGGCTCGAATAACCGAGGATAAAGGCGACATCTTGCTGGATTTAATCCCCCGCCGTTTGTTCCGAGAAGGAGCTTCGGAAGATGCCTGGTATACTTCGGACGTCGTAGCCAGGGCGCTCAATCTCAAGGCGCGCACTCCTGGGGAACTGTTAGAAATTGTTCCGGACGCCCATTTACAGTACCTGTTCAGTCCCGCGGAGTGGAAGGAGCATACTTTACCTGCCCTTCGTCGAATTACGGTGGGCAAACACCCGCGCTCTCTGAGACTGCGTAAATCGTAGGTGCTTGGGCAGCGGCTCGGCCGTCTGGCGGCGTAACAGATAACGGCCAGAGACGCGTTTCGTCGGTTGTGTGCCCCACGAAAAGCCGCCGAGCCGCGTTCGACCATCACGGCTCGCGCAAAGTGGCTCCCTCAGCTGTCGCGATGTCGCGAACGTGAAAAGTTTGAAAGCGTTGTGATGGAGTATTGGATCGATGGTCAGTTGTTGCCGCCCGGATCGCGGTAGCTCAGTTATTAGCCACGCCCGGTCCAGCCAGTTGACCGAATGGCCACGGCTTCTCGAAACCGCGTGTCCTTTGATTGTAGGACGCCTTTCCAATTTGGACATTGCCCGGTCTCAGTTTCAACGCGCTGGTTCGACCGGCGGAGCCTGCAGTGCAACCGGCCATAACCGATGCCATGCAAAAAAAACCAATGTAAGACAGCCGGCACCATCTCGAAATCCGCAACTTCATGATTCCTCTCTAGCCGATGCATCCGCTTCTTTGGCAGAATGCTACCTGCGTCCAAGGCAACAGCTTGAGTCGTCCGCCGCTTGCACTTCGGCTGGCGGTCGCTTTTCAGACCGACTCAAGCTGCTCTTTTGGCGATCATTACCAACTAACAAAAGCCTTATTATCGCAACAGCGGAGGAATGACGAATTATTATTCGTCTAGTTCGTCCATCGGAGGCGGATGCACGAACTTCACGGGCACCGGCCGAGTTAACAAGTCGACATAAAACGCATAGAACGCTGCGTTGTTG
>JAFAVN010000148.1 GCA_019242435.1 Verrucomicrobiota bacterium
GTTGGCTTCTCGGTTGAGGCATCGCTTACGTTATTGGCAAGCAACTTCGCGCCGGTCGCGTCGACCGGAAGAATAGTGTCGGATTTCACTGAGCTGGAAATAAGGTCTGCGAATTCTCTCAATGAGTAATCAATCCGGGCAGTCGTCACCGCGACAATGTCCAGATCGGGAAAAATCATGATCACCTGACCGCGGCGGCCGACAGCCATGTAGACGTGCCTGTCGGCGAACGCCCAGAAAAGGTCGGAATAATGGATTCCTGGCGGATAGCTTACGCTAATTGTGGCGTGGTTAACCCTGTCAATCCAAGTGGAAGGCAGCATTCGTTTTCCTTCCCACTCGCCGTTACGCAAATAGAGATAACCGATCTTCGCCATGTCACGGGGCTTCAGGAATAATCCATCACCTCCTTCCGAAATGCCTTGCGGATCATGCACCCAGAACGCATCAGCGATCCCAAGAGGGCCAAAGAGCTTCGCTTCTGCATATTCCCAGGCGCTTGAGCCCGTGATCTTTGTGATAATGGCAGAAAGAAGATGGGTATCGCCGTTGCTATAATTGAAGGCCTCACCAGGGTTGTTCGACATTGGCCTGTCGAGAACGAATTTGACCCAGTCAGGGCTATGCGCCATTTCGATGGCTGACTCGAAACTGCTTTCATCCAATGGTTGCGTCCATTCAATGCCGGAGGTCATATCCAGCAGGTTCTGAACAGTGATGGCCTCCTTTTTGGAATCAAGATTGTCAACGCTTCGACGATCGAAAAAGTCGAGTACTCGATGGTCAAGCCGATCTAACAAACCATCCTTAAATGCGATCGCGGTCAGGGTGCCGATGACCGCCTTAGTAGCAGAATAGAGGTGGTGGGGAACGCCCGCGCTATAGGGTGGATAATACACTTCAAGGACGACCCTTCCGTGACGTGTCACCAGCAGGCTGTCGAACTGCGGAATGGGCGTCAGCCCTGGTCCGGCAGCAAAGCGCCGCGCGCCAAAGTCAACCAGCGCCGCCAGCTCTCTTGAGTCCATCCCCTGGTTTTCCGGGACAGACATCCGCCACTCCTTGGTCGGCCATATTGGCTCTGTTACTGTCTGAGTGGGGGCAGCCCTGCCGTAAATTGAGACCGCTAGAATGATTGTGCTGACGGCTCCTGTTATCAGCTCCGATCGGATAACCATTGATGGACTTAGCTGAGCTGCTCGCAGGCCCTTTCCCATACGCCTAAGACCTTTTTTGGGATAGCGGCACTGTCGCACCACTGTGAACGGTTGCCAAGGGGAACGAATGAAAAGATTGCTGCCGCGCAAGCCCGGACGGCCTAAGCCGTAGAGGGGTCAGGCCGCACGGTGAGCGTTTAGATTAGTGCTTGTGCTATCCGCGATTCTGGGCGGATTCGACCGTTTGCAGCTGACTATCGTGCACCCAACTCTCTACGTCGCTTTCCAACTCTTCCCTGATTCGCTGAAGCAAAGCAATCTCCTTGTCCAGAGCGAGAATAACTTCAGTAGACTGCCTGGCCAATCGCTTCCCTCGGGCAACCGTGAGTTGTTCAGTAATTTCTTCCGCGTCGTGTAGCGCCAATTTGGCCATTTCACGGCACCACTCGTCCCTAATTTCGAGTAAGTGCGAAACCTTCACCTATCCGTGTTCGCATTCCTGTCATTGACTGGACTGTATTAACTGCTGTGGAAAAGCTTCAAACGACGTCAGTAGTTCAGATAAATGGTACCGATAGCTATGAAGAGAAAGCAGACGTAAGTGGCGTTGGGCGGATAACAATGCGAAGTTTCTTTCAGGGTTTTGTTATCCGGATCGTTCATCAACTTCTACTCGGCCCCTAGATCATGATCTCATCCAAAGAATCATCTGTTCAAAAATCGATGGATTACCTCTCCAAGGCCAAATCACTGGTGGCCCAGATGACCCTCGAAGAAAAGGCAACGATTTTGTCGGGCGACGGCTGGTGGCGCACCCATGCGGTCGGGCGCATAGGGATTCCTTCTATGTCGGTATCCGATGGTCCTCATGGCCTGAGAAAAGTTGAGGGTGGCGGCCTTCAGACTAGCGTTCCGGCAACCTGTTTTCCAACCGCATCGGCGATCGCGTCATCTTGGGATACAAAACTGATTCAAGAAATAGGGATCGCCTTAGCGGAAGAATGCCAAGCTAACGACGTTCACATTCTGTTAGGCCCTGGGATCAATATGAAACGCTCCCCATTGGGCGGCAGGAATTTTGAGTACTTTTCTGAAGATCCCGTGCTCGCCGGCAAAATGGCGGCTGCCTATATCCAGGGCGTGCAAAGCCTGGGGGTGGGCACTTCGTTGAAGCACTACGCGGCCAACAACCAGGAGTTCGAGCGCATGGTGACGAGTTCTAACCTGGACGAGCGCACCTTGCGCGAGGTTTATCTGCCGGCATTTGAAATCGCCGTCAAAGAGGCCCAACCGTGGTCAGTCATGGCTGCTTACAATCCTGTGAACCACGTCTTCGCAACCGAGAACATCTGGTTGCTGCAAGATATCTTACGGGCACAATGGGGTTTTTCCGGTTTTGTGGTTTCCGATTGGGGCGCCGTTCATGACGGCGTAGCCGGTGTCAAGGCCGGCCTAAGTCTGGAGATGCCGGGGAGTGGCAATTATCACCAAAATAAAGTTCTGCGAGCGGTCCAGGACAAGGAAATTCCACTTAGCAAGCTGGACGAGGTGATTGTCCCGCTGCTGGCTGTGATTCTGCAGGCCAAAGCTTCTCATCAAATCAACGCCACTTTTGACGCCGAGCACCATGACATTCTGGCTAGACGGGCAGCGGCTGAAAGCATCGTCCTATTGAAAAATGCGGGCGACCTTTTACCGCTCAATCTTGATGAACCAAAAACCGTAGCGGTAATTGGCGCGTTTGCAAAAACACCCAGGTACCAGGGATCTGGTAGCTCGCAGGTAAATCCGATTCGGATCTCAACGGCCTACGATGAACTGAGAAAACTGGCGGGCGAGAACGTCGTTCTCAGCTACGCGGCGGGCTTTACTGGGGACGGCAGTACAACGGATGGACTGATCGACGCAGCGGTTCAACAAGCCGAAGCGGCGGATGTCGCCATCCTATTTGCCGGTCTGCCAGGTAACTACGAATCTGAGGGGATAGACCGTCTGTCTTTAGACTTACCTGCCGGCCACAATCGGTTGATCGAATCAGTACTTTCCGTCCAACCAAATCTGGCGGTGGTTCTGATGAACGGGTCAGCGGTTGCTCTACCATGGGTCGACAGAGTCCCGGCTATTGTTGAGGCGTGGCTAGGGGGTCAGGCTGGTGGCGGGGCGATGGCCGACGTTTTGACCGGTCGAGTAAATCCTTCTGGTAAACTTTCTGAGACCTTCCCGGTGCGCCTCGAAGACACTCCCTGCTATCCGGAGTTTCCAGCGCGAAACCGGGAAGCTAACTATGGCGAAGGGATCTTTATCGGATACCGGCACTATGACGCCCGAAAGCTGGAGCCCTTATTCCCATTCGGGTTTGGTCTCAGTTACACCACGTTTTCTTACTCAAATTTGCGGGTAACGCCGGCCGTAGTTACGGAAACAGAAAACATATCGATCGAACTGACAGTCAAGAACATCGGCAAGGTTGCGGGTAAAGAGGTAGTTCAGCTCTATGTACGGGAAGAGCGACCAACAGTGGTTCGCCCTGAAAAGGAACTGAAGGCCTTCGCAAAGGTAGATTTGGGGCCTGATGAAGAAAAGCGAGTCATGTTCGAGCTTCATGCCCGCGACTTCGCCTACTACGACATGCTGCGCCATGGCTGGGTAGTAGAGCCGGGTGACTTTGAGATTCTAGTTGGCGCCTCCTCACGAGATCTGCGCTTACGACAAACGATTGAAATCCAGAGAAATGCACCGAAGTCGCTGCCGCTGACTCGGGATTCCTTGCTCAAAGAATTTAAGAACCACCCAAAAGGGAAGGCTTTTTATCCCGAGCTGGTGGCGGGCTTCGGCATGGGAGATCCCGATGAAGTTGATCTAGCCGTTCGCGCTTTTTTGGAAGACATGCCCATATATAAGATCTGCGCTTTTTCGGAAGGCCGGTTTACAGAAGAAAGGCTTTTGGAGATTTTAACCAAGGCGCATTGACGGCATCCGGCCCGATAGGGATGGATCCCGATAGCTGCTTTTCCAGTCATTCCGTGCCTGGCTACGATTGGAGGGACAGGAAACATTTCTCCGGGCATTAGAGAGAACATCCCATCAAGGATTCTATCACTCAGTAATCCAGAAGAATCTTATTAAGAGCCGCCCAGCGACTTAAGAGAAGAATGGTAACGCTAGGCCCTCGTTTGAAAGGCTTAGCAAGGTAGACTCAAATTGCAGCCCTCGATTCGAATAGATCCTCGCACGCTGTTACTGGGTGTGCGATGATCCGCGTCAGAGACGGGAGTTGTAATTGCCCTGCCGCCCCCCAAAACAGATGGCAAAAAAGCTCAAAGGACTCCGTTGGTGGATTGTCGGGCTGATCTGTCTGGGCACGATCATTAACTATCTGGCCCGCAACTCACTGGCGGTATTGGCTCCAGTGCTGCAAAAGACGCTGAGTTTCTCAACACCGGAATATTCTTATATCGTGGCAGCGTTCCAGGTCGGCTACACCGTCATGCAGGCCGTGGGCGGCTATGTCCTCGACTTTTTGGGGCTGAAACTTGGGTTTGCTTTGTTCGCTGTGATTTGGTCAGTGGCGAATTTGCTGCATGCGCTCGCCGGGGGCTGGGTTTCACTGGCCTTTTTTCGGGGATTACTGGGACTCAGCGAAGCCGCGGCGATTCCAGCCGGCATCAAGGCGATCTCGGAATGGTTTCCCGCGAAAGAACGCTCAGTGGCAGTCGGCTATTTCAACGCGGGCACATCGCTGGGAGCTCTGCTGGCGCCTCCGTTGGTGGTTTGGGTTCTGGTGCAATCGAGCTGGCAGATGGCTTTCGTGGTGACAGGCGGCCTAGGCTTTATCTTTGCGCTCTTGTGGTGGCTGTTTTATCGGACGCCAAGCAATCATTCGCTGCTCAGTGAACAGGAACGTGACTACATTTTCGCGGGTCAGGAAAGCAAGGGAACGTCGGAGGAACGAAAGCCGCCGCCGATTCGGGAAATTCTCTCCTCACGCAGATTTTGGGGAATAGCGATTCCTCGTTTCCTGGCCGAACCTGCCTGGCAAACGTTTAACTTCTGGATCCCGCTTTACCTGGCAAATGAACGGCACATGAATTTGAAAGAGATCGCAATATTCGCGTGGCTGCCTTTCCTCGCCGCTGATCTTGGCGGCATCTTTGGCGGTTATTTGTCACCCTTACTGATGAAATATTTCAAGGTGAGACTGATCCCATCGCGAATGGCAGGAATTGTGTTGGGCGCAATACTCATGATCGGTCCCGGCTCTATCGGACTCGCTGCTAGCCCTTATGTTGCAATTGCTTTGTTCTGTATCGGCGGGTTCGCCCATCAAATGATTTCCGCGCTGCTCAACACGTTGAGCGCAGATGTGTTTAAGCCGCATGAAGTGGCGACCGCGAATGGGCTCACGGGTACAGCAGCCTGGACAGGTGGATTGAGTTTTTCACTGGTAGTTGGTGCCCTAGCGACAAAGATAGGATACGGACCTTTGTTTGCCTGCTTAACGCTGTTTGACATTATTGGGGCGATCGTGGTGATCGTATTGCTCCGCGGTGCTGCCAAGCGCAGCCCGATCTGATTCTGCCATGTCTCTCGACGAAATACCGACCTTTAAAGTCATCGAGCAGACCGGTGCTCGGATAACGCTACAGGGCCCGCAGGACCAAATGATTTATCTCTTCGCCCTGGAGCAGGATATCATCCGTGTACTGGTGCTTCCCGAGGGAAAGCTGCGATTTCCCCGAACCTGGGCGATCGCGCCGGGAGTTGAAGACGTTCCTTTGGATGGTCGGGATCGATTCGATCTGGAACATTTTACAACGCCCGCCTTCGTCATCCAGGAAACGCCTGAGCAACTGCAGATAACAACTGAACGCGTCAGGCTCAGCATCAGGTTGAATGGTTTTTTTTGTTGTTGGGAGATAAAACAGGGCGACCAATGGACGCTTGCGGCTGCGGATCGCGCGACTCAAAGCTATAACTTTGGTTGGTGGGATGATCGGGTTTACCATTATCTGAAACGCGAGCCCGACGAAATGTATTTCGGCCTGGGCGAACGAGCGGGAGATACTAATCGGGCTGGGAAAAGTTATCGACTGACTAACCTGGACGCAATGGGCTACAGCGCCAGAAGCACCGACCCGCTCTACAAACATATTCCTTTCTATTTGACCTGGAAGCGGCAAAAAAAGATCGGATTCGGCCTCTTCTATGACACCGTAGCCGATTGCACATTCGACTTCGGCCGGGAACTCGATAACTATCACGGTCATTATCGCTATTTTGTCGCTGATCACGGCGATCTGGATTACTATTTCATTGCCGGAACTACTCTGGCTCAGGTAGTGCGGCGTTATACCTGGCTGACCGGTCGACCCGCGTTTACTCCGAAATGGGGTTTGGGCTACTCCGGTTCGACTATGGCGTATACCGACGCTCCGAATGCCCAGGAACAAATGAATGAGTTCCTGGACCGCTGCCAGGAGCACGACATTCTTTGTGACTCATTCCATCTTTCCTCGGGTTACACTTCCATCGATGGCAAACGTTATGTGTTCAATTGGGATCGGGACAAGTTTCCTGATCCAGCCGGTTTCGTCCGCCACTTCCTGGAACACGGTGTTCGCCTTTGCCCAAACATCAAACCGTGCCTGTTGCGGGACCACCCTCGATTTGATGAAGCGAATTCAAAAGGCCTTTTCGTCCACGAGCCGAATGGGAAAGCAGCTATGGTTCAGTTTTGGGATGACGTAGGCGCTTATCTTGATTTCACCAATCCGGCGACGGTTGATTGGTGGAAGGCCTCAATTAAGGACGCTTTGCTGCAGTACGGAATCGCTGCGACCTGGAACGACAACAATGAATTCGAGATCTTGAGCCCGACGCCGCAGATCCATGGGTTTGGCCGGTCACGGCGGGCGGTCGAGGCGAAGGTATTGCAAACTCTCTTGATGATACGCGCCTCCCATGAGGCCCAGCGCGAGTTCGCGGCCGCCAAGAGGCCATTTCTCGTTTCCCGCTCCGGGGCAGTCGGCATGCACCGGTATGTGCAGACCTGGTCCGGAGACAACTACACCTCTTGGGAATCGCTCCGCTACAATATTAAAATGGGAATCGGACTTGCCCTGTCCGGCGTTTCGAATCTCGGCCATGATGTTGGCGGTTTTTCCGGACCGGCACCGAACCAGGAACTATTCTTACGCTGGATCCAATTCGGCATCTTCCTGCCGCGGTTCAGCATCCACTCCTGGAACGATGACGGATCTGCTAACGAGCCCTGGATGTATCCGGAAATCACTCCCTACGTCTCTGACTTAATTAAGCTGCGCTACCGGTTGATCCCTTACCTGTACGATCTGCTCTGGCAGTCGCATCGCGACTACGCACCTGTTATCCGCCCGACCTTTCTCGATTTCCCGGATGATGACCGATGCTACACGGAAAACGACGATATGCTGCTCGGAGCAAACTTGCTCGTGGCCGCTGTGGTAGAGCCGGGGCAATTGGCGCGTGCCGTCTACCTGCCCGAGGGCTGTGGCTGGTATGATTTCTGGACTGGGGATTACTACCAGGGCGCCCGGGACATCGTGTTACCGGCGCCTTGGGACCGTCCGCCGTTGCTCGCCAAAGAAGGCTGTGTAATTCCACTGAATGTTGCCGAGCAACACTTCGCCAGGCGAACGGATCAACGTGGATTTTGCATTTTCCCTCAACGGACCGACGGGATTTTCAAGTATGAGTGTTTTGAGGATGACGGTGAAAGCGAAGCCTACCGGCAAGGCAATTATTTCACCTGGCGGTTAGAAATTGAGGCGTCCTCGTCTCGAGTGCTGGTAAATATCAATCGGGAGACAGAGACCGGTCCGGAAGTCGCACCGCTAACATTGCTTTTCCCTCGCCAGGAAGCGCGGCCCATCGAGGTCGTAGGAGGAGCGGTCATCACCGATCGGGACGGCCGAATGAATCGGGAACTGCTAGTCGCCCTCAGCTAGGCATCCGAGCTACTACGGGAGCCGGAGATCCGCCTCGGAAGCGGAAGGACCGCCGCCGCCTGGGTAGTTGTATATTAACCAAAAGGAA